>NZ_QUSX01000003.1 GCF_003933245.1 Maribacter algicola | reverse complement strand
GTATATCCCGTTCCTGGGGAGTTACAACTATCCATGGTGGAAGCGGCATATCCGTCCCCATCGGCATCTAGGTACCACGTAGTCGCTTCAAAAACATCTGGGTTTGTATCGTCGCAATCCGTGGTAGGCAATACATTTAGAGTATATCCGGGGCCTGGACTAGTGGGACTTTGAACTATGGGAAGAACGGCATAACCATCTCCATCCGCATCAAGATACCAATTATTTATAGTGACCGAAGAACCTAAATTATCTTTTAAGGCAATGACCAGTGTTGTGGCCCTGTCAAAAGCAATTTCCGCGCCAGCGGCATCAGTTTGTGTACTGCTATTATTGTTGGGTGAGGGATGTTGAATGGACATGAACAGGAACCTGTAGTCTGGAGAAAACGTAATCCCCGTGGGTTCTGCCCCATTTGGAACTATCCCGAATATTTCGACCTTTGGGTTACTTTGGGAATGTCCATTTTTAACTACCCAAATGTAGTTATTGTCCCCATCCTGCATTACCCAAAGATTGCCCTCCCCATCAAAAGCCAAATTATCATTTCCATAACCCCAATTCACATTGGTAGTGCCATTTTGGTGTGATATCGAGTAGGTGGTATTACCCACATATGTTTCCATATTGGCCACCGTTGTTCCAGTGATGGGATTGGAGTCAAGGAATCTATACACCCTGTCCTCATTTTTTACGGCGAAATACACATAACCATCCGGTCCTATTTCCACATCCTCAATCCCACTAAATACCGTTGCACCAATAGCCGCACTTTGGGCATTGGTGGAATTTCTTTCTTGTGGGGTGGTATTATCCAAAAGCACCCATTCACCAGAGCCGTTTTTTGATCCGCGATATACATAAAGTTTCCCGCTACTAAGGTCTTGTGGCATATCCGCCACGAATTTGAACAAATAACCTACTGTGGCATCGGCCCCTTGGTAGGCAGTCCTTTGATTATTATGTATTACCAAATTTTCATGCTTGAAATTTCCAAGAGCCCATCTCTTGTCGATAACGGTCTTGGTCACAGGGTCTATTTCCACTGCCCATCCAAAGTCATCATATCCATCAGCATTACTATCCCTAGGAAAAGGATATTGGTTGGCAATCTCTTGGGAGGTATATTCTTCACAGCTTATAATAGTATTCCATGGTGTAACAGTCCCTGAGCAATTGGCTATAGTTCCTGCCACCGGCGAAAAGTCAACTGCCATGGAATAGGAGGTGGACCATAATTTTGTATTGGGATTAAAGCTGATATCTAGAATGGAATTTGCTCCGGGTACATTTTCGTGATTGATGCTCAAATAACCATTTTCATTGCTGCCGGAAATAGGTACATATCCAGTGAAATCAGTATTTCTTGGTAATACGCCTCCGGCCGTTAGTGCATCACCTTCCAAAATTATTTTTTGGAAGGTATGTGAAGATGGTATGACAAAATTCGAGTTTTGGACAGTAGGTTCAACGGATTGAAAGTCGGCAATATTTTGACCAAAGCTTGTTTTCGAGCAAAAAAGGAGAACAAGCAAGGTAAGCTTAATATAGATTTTAATTGCCATGAGAACGTAAATTTTGATTAAGTACCTCTTGCCAAGGTAGTTAATTTAGTGTTCGATGGTCAAACATGTGGGCTAAACTGCAGTATTTATCGGGGTAAGCAGCCTAACGTAAAGGTTTGTTAAAGAAAGGAAGAAACCTTATCCCAAAATCATCCCAGCAATGGTAGCGGAAAGAAGTGACGCTAGTGATCCCCCTAAGACAGCCTTCATTCCAAATTCCGATAATGTCTTGCGTTGTCCAGGAGCCAGAGAACCAATCCCTCCAATTTGGATTCCTATGGAGGCAAAATTGGCAAAGCCACAAAGCATGTACGTGGCCATAATGATCGATTTTTGATACCCCAAACTTGGAGAGACGGCCAAGTCTTTTAATTCTGCCAATTGGGTATAGGCCACAAATTCACTAGAGGCAAGTTTAATTCCCAATAGTTGGCCCATTAATGATATATCTTCATTGGCTACACCTATTAGCCACATTAAAGGAGCGAATATCGTACCTAGAATTGCCTCTAATGATAACTTTTCAAAAGAGGAATGCTCAGCAACAAATTGATTTAGACTGGTAATATCCCCTACATACCCAAAGATACCGTTCAACATGGCTATGAAGGCTACGAACACCAATAACATGGCACCAACGTTAACTGCCAATTTTAGACCTTCTGTAGTGCCATTGGCGATAGCATCCAGTAAGTTGGTCCCTATTTTTTCTGTAGAGACTTTGATATTCGTATCCACTTCTTCAGTCTGCGGACACAATATTTTGGAAACCACGATGGCCCCAGGTGCTGCCATTACCGATGCTGCGATTAAATGGCGGGCAAATTCCAATCTGAGTGCTTCATCGTTCCCACCTAAAAATCCTATATAGGCCGCCAGAACACCTCCGGCAACGGTAGCCATGCCACCAATCATCACCAAAAGAATTTCAGATTTGGTCATACGTTCCAAATAAGCTTTAATCATTAGCGGTGCTTCGGTCTGACCCAAAAAAATGTTTCCGGCAACAGAAAGGCTTTCAGGTCCTGAGATTCCGAGCGACTTGGTCAAAAGCCACGCCAAGCCCTTCACAATTTTCTGGATAATACCCAAGTAAAAAAGTACGGAGGTCAATGCAGAAAAAAATATGATTGTTGGTAGAATTTGGAAGGCGAAAACATATCCGATATTTGGATTCTCGAGATTCATAAGATTCCCCAATAAAAATTGGCTACCGGCGACCGTAAAATTTAAGATTTCATTGAATATTTTACCAAGTACCGTAAATATAGCCCTGATAAATGGAACCTTCAATATACCAACTGCTAGGGCCAATTGAATGGCAAGTCCGATTCCTACGGTCTTCCAGTTAATTGCTTTACGGTTTGAGCTGAACAGAAAAGCCAGTCCAATTAATACCAGCATTCCAAGAATACCACGCCACAGGCTGTTGAAGGAAAAACCTTCATTAGGAATTACCGAGGTCAATTGATTTTCTGCAATGTCATTAAGTACGGTGCTATCAACGGACTTTATTATCACCCCTGAAGTATCTGGTGATTGGGAGAATAATAGAATAGGGAGAAAGAATAAAAAGAGAAAGGGTAGAAAGGGATTTTTTTTCATGCGCAAGGGCTTGACTATCAATTTCTTTTGGATATTTCATCCCTCAATTTTGCAGCTTTTTCATAATCTTCGTTCGCCACAGCTTTTTTGAGCTCTTCTTCCAGTTCGTCTATTGTCAATTCCGTATAACCGTCCGTCGCACCGGAATCGATTTCTACGGTCTCACCTTCCTGAAGTATTTCATCTACGACGATACTATCGTCGCTCTCTTTTTTTTCGGTTTCCTTGGAAGAGAATTTCAAGAAAATGCCCGCCTTGTCCAAGATGGTCTTGTAGGTAAAGATAGGTGCATTGAACCTAAGCGCCAATGCAATGGCATCGCTGGTCCTGGCGTCTATGATTTCTTCAATGCCGTCCCTTTCGCAGATGATGCTGGAATAAAAAACACCATCCACGAGTTTGTGGATGATCACCTGTTTGATGACAATATCGAAGCGATCCGCAAAATTTTTGAAAAGATCATGTGTCAAGGGCCTTGGCGGCTTTATTTCCTTCTCAAGGGCTATGGCTATGGACTGTGCCTCAAAGGCTCCTATAACGATGGGTAATTTACGGTCTCCCTCCACTTCATTCAATATAAGGGCATAGGCGCCATTTTGTGTTTGGCTGTAGGAAATCCCTTTTATTTTCAATCGTACTAAACTCATAAGTTTTATAAACTAAAAAAGCTGTTCAAACACTTGGGACCCCAACTATTCGAACAGCCCTTTGTGGGGCACAAATTAACAAAAATTAGCTGTTTTGAGCTTTAAATTCCTTTAATTTTTCGATTAACTCCGGCACGACTTCAAAAGCATCGCCCACGATTCCATAATCGGCAGCCTTGAAAAATGGAGCTTCCGGATCGTTGTTGATGACCACTTTCGTTTTGGAGGAGCTAACACCGGCCAAATGTTGAATGGCACCGGAAATCCCTATAGCGATATACAGGTTGCTTGCAACGGGCTTGCCTGTTTGTCCAACATGTTCTCCATGTGGTCGCCAACCTAGGTCGGATACAGGTTTGGAACATGCGGTGGCTGCGCCCAGTACATCGGCCAAGTCCTCTATCATTCCCCAATTTTCAGGTCCTTTAAGGCCCCTTCCAGCGGAAACGACTATATCCGCATCGGCAATGGTCGCTTTACCAACGACCTTGTCTATATCCGTTGACTTAGTTTTAAATTCGGCATCAAGGGATATGCTAAAATCTTCGATGGATGCATCGGTAGGTGTCTCAACCGTTCCAAAGGCATTGTTGGATACCCCTAGGATTTTTATATCGGTTTTAATTTCGGTATGTGCAAAACCTTTGTTGCTAAAGGCTGTTCTTTTTATTTTGAAAGGGGTTGTACTTTCAGGGGCCGCCACAATATTGGGAACATAACCCGCCTTCAATCGTGCCGATAGAAGGGGAGCCATATATTTTGCATCGGAACTTGAACTGATAACCACCACACTTGCCCCTTCAGCTTCTAAGGCTTTGGATACGACCTCTGCCGCGGCCTTGGCATTGAAAGGTTTCATTTTTTCATTCTGGACGTTCAACACCTTGGAAATACCATAGGTTCCCAAGAGGGCGTTTTCCATACAATTAATGGAAACGGCCGTTGCCGTGGTGCCCATCTGCCTGGCCACTTCCGAAGCATAGGAAGCGACTTCAAATGCGTTCTTCTTAAATTTTCCGTTTTCGGATTCTGTATATACTATAACTGACATTTCTTCTATTTTTTGAGTTTACAGCTTCAAAAAGCTATTAAATTACCTTGGCTTCATTATGTAGTAAGGAGACTAACTCATCTACCGTTTCTACGAGTTTTATTTCGCCCTTGGGAGCTGGTTTGTCGAATTTTACGTCTTCTGTGGCTTTAATACCTTCTACAGGTTCCACAACGCTCAATTTTTTCTGCCTTGCCATCATAATGCCGCGCATGTTGGGAATTTTAAGGTCACTTTCCTCCACGAGGCCTTTTTGTCCTCCTACAACCAAAGGCAAAGAGGTGCTTAGAGTTTCCTTTCCTCCATCAATTTCCCTCACCGCGGTCACATTATCCCCATCTATCTCCAATTTTACACAAGTATTAACGAAATTCATGTCCAGTAGGGAAGCAAGTATACCAGGGACCATTCCGCCGTTGTAATCGATGGATTCCCTACCTCCAATCACCAAGTCATAGCCACCGTTCTTTACGATTTCGGCCAACTGTTGTGCCACAAAAAAACCGTCGGTAGGTACTGCGTTCACCCGTATGGCCTCATCGGCACCAATGGCCAATGCCTTTCTCATGGTAGGCTCCACACTCGCGTCCCCAACAGTCGCCACGTGAACGGTGGCACCTTGTTTTTCCTTAAACCACATGGCCCTCGTAAGTCCAAACTCATCATTTGGATTGATTACGAACTGCACTCCGTTGGTGTCAAATTTGGTATCGCCATCTGTAAAGTTTATCTTGGAAGTAGTATCCGGTACATTGCTTATACAAACTAGTATTTTCATGTGTGTATTTTTAGTTTTTTAATTTACAAAGGTAACCTCTAACTATTAAAAGTATCATCAATATAAGGCTCTAATGATTATTTTAATCGTATAGGTTTCATTGAATGAAACTCCTTTTTGTGTTGATCACGAAGATAACCAATATTTTCTAAATTTACTATGCATGCATAGTAAATTTTATTACTTTTTTTAAATCGGGCATCCGTTTAATTGATATATAATTTCCTATTTTTGCTTGCTTTCAATTGAAAGGTTAAAGACTAATATTTCTTATAGACATGAAAACACTACAGTTTAGAGAAGCTATTGCGGAGGCGATGTCCGAGGAGATGCGCAGGGATGAATCCATTTATCTAATGGGAGAAGAAGTAGCGGAATACAATGGTGCTTACAAAGCTTCTAAGGGTATGTTGGATGAGTTCGGTCCCAAAAGGGTTATCGATACGCCCATTTCAGAACTTGGTTTTGCCGGAGTGGCGGTAGGTTCTACCATGACCGGCAACAGGCCCATTGTGGAGTTCATGACCTTTAACTTTGCATTGGTCGGTATCGATCAGATTATCAATAATGCGGCAAAAATCAGACAAATGTCCGGGGGGCAGTTTCCATGTCCCATCGTGTTCAGGGGTCCTACGGCATCCGCGGGCCAGTTGGCAGCCACGCACTCACAGGCCTTTGAAAGTTGGTACGCAAACTGTCCTGGACTAAAGGTAATCGTTCCTTCCAATCCTGCAGACGCCAAAGGATTGCTGAAATCTGCAATCAGGGATGACGACCCCATTATTTTTATGGAATCCGAACAAATGTACGGGGATAAAGGAGAGGTTCCAGAGGGGGATTATACCATACCAATAGGCGTTGCCGATATCAAAAGGGAAGGCAAGGACGTAACCATAGTCTCTTTTGGAAAAATAATCAAGGAGGCCTATAAAGCAGCGGATGAACTGGAGAAAGAGGGTATCAGTTGCGAGATCATAGACCTAAGGACCGTAAAACCGTTGGATTATGATGCCGTGATCAAGTCCGTGAAGAAAACAAATAGATTGGTAGTGTTGGAAGAGGCATGGCCTTTTGGGAACGTGGCTACGGAGATTACCTATCATATCCAGGCCAATGCCTTTGATTATTTGGATGCTCCCATCATAAAAATCAATACGGCAGATACTCCAGCACCGTATTCCCCTGTATTGTTGGAGGAATGGCTGCCCAATCACGAAGACGTTATCAAGGCCGTTAAAAAAGTGTTATATAAGTAATTAAGACATAATGTAAAGGTACCTTAGCTTCTTCGACCAATGTGTTGAAGAAGCTTTTTTATTGGAACGTTATTTGCCAAAAGGCTTAAGGGAACATCTTGTACATGAATAAATTCTTTTTCCATTTTTTTCTGCTATTTACCGTAGGTCTTCTGGGCCAAACCAAGGTAGGGGGTCTTGTAACGGATGAAAACGGAGAACCCGTTGCCTTTGCCAACGTTTTTTTCAAAGGTTCCACGGAAGGCACCATTACAAATGACAACGGAAGGTTTTATATGGAGTCGGACAATACTTATAAAGTCCTGGTCGTATCATTTATAGGGTATGAGAACAGGGAAATGACACTTGCCTCCAGAGTGAACTACGATATGGAAATTACCCTTACCGAAGCCGCAGAACAATTGAACGAAGTGGTACTAATATCGGGAAAGCAATCCAAAAAGAACAATCCTGCCGTGGATATCCTACGAAAAATATGGGCCAAGAAACGGGAAAATGGCATCCGAAAATTTAACCAATACGCCTTTGATAAATATGAGAAGGTGGAATTCGATTTGAACACGATAGACAGTGCCTTGATGAAACGTAAGATTTTTAAAGGGCTGGAGTTTGTGTTCCAGGATTTGGATACATCAAGGATTACAGGTAAAACCTATCTTCCTATCTTTTTGAACGAAACTTTTTCCAAGGTATATGGCGATAATGTTCTAAACGAGGAGAAGGAAGATGTGTTGGGGAACAAAAATTCTGGTTTTGAGAATAATCAGGCTATTATAGCCTTTGTAAAAGATCTCTACCAGAGTTATGATATTTACGATAATTACCTAAAGTTTTTTGATAAAAGCTTTACAAGCCCCCTATCCAGAACAGGAATCGATACCTATAATTATGCCCTTCGTGATAGTGCCTACATCGATAACAAATGGTGCTATAATATTGTGTATTACCCAAGGAGAAAGAACGAACTGACCTTTAAAGGGGATTTCTGGGTAAACGATTCCACTTGGGCCATAAAGAACATTAACCTGGAAGTCACCAAAAGCGCCAATATCAACTGGGTGAAGGAGATTTATATCGAGCAGGATTTTGAAGTGGTCAACGATTCCCTTTTTCTTTTAAAGCGCGACTATATGTTGAGCGATTTCAGTTTCCAAAAAAAGGAAACTTCCAGAGGCGTTTATGGGAAACGGACAACCGTTTATGACAACTATGAATTCGATAACAAAAGACCCAAAGAATTTTACCGAAAGGATTTAAACCCATTGGATATTAACTTAATAGTGCAGGACGATGCCTTTTGGCAAAAGAACCGGCTGGAATCCCTAAATAAAGATGAGGCAGGAATTTATACCTTGTTGGATACCTTAAAGACGGTCCCAAAGTTTAGATCCTATTATAATTTGGTCAGTATTTTAGGGTCTGGATATGTTGAAATTGACAAGTGGGATTTAGACATTGGCAATGTGTATGATGTATTTGGGTTCAATCCTGCCGAAGGTCCACGGCTTAGGTTGGGAGCAAGGACCTATAGAGGCCAGAATGATCTATGGCGATTAGAGGGGTACATGGCCTACGGTTTTACCGATCAAAAAGTGAAATATGGTTTCAGCGGCAAGTTTCTTGTTGAACCTAAGACCCGTTTGATAATTTCGGGTGGGAACCGGCGGGACATTGAGCAATTGGGGGTTAGCCTAACGGCCACCCGCGACGTTTTGGGGCGTAGTATAGCCTCCTCCTCGCTTTTGACCGTAGGAGCCAACAATAGGTTGACCAACATTAACCTGAGTGCGTTAAATTTTGAGGTAGAACCCGTTACAAATTTTAGGATTTCCTTAGGTGGGACTTTTAGGACACTTAGTTCCGCGCTCCCCAATGATTTCAGTTTGGACTTTATAGACACGGAATCCGCTTCCGGCGTTTCCTCTGAAATAAGACAGTTTGATTTTAATACCCTCTTAATATATACTCCAGGTAAAAAAACAATAGGCTATGGCGTCGAAAGGCGGGATGTCAACGATACCTACAGCACCCTATTGCTCAATTATACAAAGGGTACGGATGGTGTTCTGGGAAGTGACTTTAATTATCAGAAATTACAGTTTTCCTACAGTCAACCTTGGCAGTTGGGCGGCTTTGGTAGATTGATGAGCACTGTGGAATTGGGCAAGACCTTTGGTGAGGTTCCTTTAGGACTCTTGAGCGTGGTTCCAGGCAACCAGACCTTTTTCACCAATTATGGAACGTTTCCCAATTTGGACTTCTACGAATTTGTGACCGATACGTATGCATCGGTCCATTTGGAGCATAATTTTAATGGAAGGCTCTTTTCTAGGATACCTTTTTTACGTAAATTGAACCTGAGGGAAATATTGGGATTAAGAGGCGTTTGGGGAAGTCTATCGGAAGGGAATATAGCCCTAAGTGCCCCTGCATCTTTGAATACGCCCTTAAGGGCACCTTCGGAAAAAATGTATTATGAATACTCTATTGGAGTAGGGAATATATTTAGGATTTTTAGAATCGACTTTAACTTTAGGGGCAACTACTTGGACAATCCCAATGCCAGGCCCTTTGGTATAACCGGATCTTTTGGTTTTAGTTTTTGATTTGCCAAGGCAATCTTCGGAAATAGGTTTCGTTTCATAAATAAAAGTAATTACTATATACACAGACATGGCCAAAAAAAAAGACATAACATTTGATGTACTGATTGAGATTCCCAAAGGGAGTAGAAATAAATATGAATATGATTTTACCCTGCATAAGATCAGGTTCGATAGAACGCTTTTTTCATCAATGATGTACCCAGGCGATTACGGATTCGTTCCTGAGACCTTGGCCTTGGATAAAGATCCCTTGGATGTATTGGTTCTTGGAACGGAACCTACTTTTCCCATGGTGGTCATGGAAGTTAAGCCAATTGGTGTTTTTCATATGACCGATGAAAAAGGGCCCGATGAAAAAATTATTTGTGTTCCTGTATCCGATCCTATTTGGAGCAAGAGGGACGATATCAGTGATTTAAATCCGCATAGGCTTAAGGAAATAGAACATTTCTTTCAAGTATATAAAGACTTGGAAAAAAAGAAGGTCGATACCGGTGGCTGGGGCAATCATGAAGAAGCCATAAAAATTTATGAGGAGTGTGTAAAACGGTATCAGGAAAGTGAACACAAGGATAAGCGCACCTTTATGATATAGCTATTTTTTAGGAAGCCAAAGCCCCCTTTTAATATAATTAAGGGGGCTTTTTTTATTATATTCTATTTTACTACTTTAGCAGCCACAAAAAAATAACTAATCAAATGGAATTAATCGTAAAATTTTTACCTGCTTTTGGTGGCTTGGCCCTTCTGTACGTATTCATTAAAAGTGCTTGGGTATCCAAACAAGAAGTGGGTAATGAAAAAATGGCGAGAATAGCCAAAAATATTGCTGATGGGGCAATGTCCTTCTTAAAGGCCGAGTACAAAATATTGGCCGTTTTTGTAGCTGCTGTGGCAGTTCTTTTGTTTTTTAAGGGCAGTAATGAGGTAGGATCAAATGGAATGGTAGCTGTTTCATTCATCGTAGGTGCAATATGTTCCGCTTTGGCCGGTTTCATTGGAATGAAGGTGGCGACCAAAGCAAACGTTAGAACTACTCAGGCCGCTAGGACTTCGCTAGGAAAAGCCCTTGAAGTAGCTTTTGCCGGTGGTGCCGTTATGGGACTTGGTGTTGTAGGATTGGGAGTACTTGGTCTAAGTGGTCTTTTCATGATTTATAGTGGGCAAGGTTGGTCCTTGGGTGAAGTGCTTAATGTATTGTCCGGTTTTTCTTTGGGAGCCTCTTCCATTGCGCTTTTTGCCCGTGTTGGTGGCGGTATCTATACCAAAGCAGCGGATGTTGGTGCCGATTTGGTTGGTAAGGTAGAAGCCGGTATTCCTGAGGATCATCCCTTAAACCCCGCTACGATTGCGGATAACGTAGGAGATAACGTAGGAGATGTTGCCGGTATGGGAGCGGATTTGTTCGAATCCTATGTAGGTTCAATTATAGGAACCATGGTACTGGGTGCCGCATTTGTGCAAATTCCTGCTTTTGCAGGTTCGTTCGATGGTCTTGGTGCTGTGTACCTTCCGTTGGTACTGGCAGCTGTCGGTATCATTATGTCCATTATTGGAACCTTCTTCGTTAAGGTAAAGGATGGCGGAAATCCACAGACCGCATTGAACATCGGGGAATTTGGATCCGCTGGTCTGATGTTGGTCGCCTGTTATTTTATCATTACCAATATGTTACCGGAAAGCTGGACTTTTGGGGGTGTAGAGTATGGTTCATTAGGTGTTTTCATAGCCGTATTGGCCGGACTTGTAGCCGGACTTGCCGTAGGTAAGGTTACCGAATATTACACTGGAACAGGTACAAAACCTGTTAATAGCATTGTAAGACAATCAGAAACTGGAGCCGCTACGAACATTATCTCTGGATTAGGTGTGGGTATGATGTCCACGATGTTCCCTATCCTTTTGATTGCCGCCGCGATTTTGGTTTCGCATCATTTTGCGGGATTGTACGGTATTGCGATTGCTGCCGTAGGTATGTTGGCCAATACGGGAATCCAATTGGCCGTGGATGCTTATGGACCGATTTCCGATAACGCCGGGGGTATTGCCGAAATGGCCGAATTGCCAAGTGAGGTTAGGGAACGTACCGATAAATTGGATGCAGTAGGTAACACAACGGCTGCTATTGGAAAAGGATTTGCAATCGCTTCTGCTGCGTTGACGGCTTTGGCGCTATTCGCTGCTTTTATGCAAACTGCTAATGTAACGGCTATCGATGTTTCAAAACCGACCGTTATGGCCGGTCTCTTGGTTGGTGGTATGTTACCTTTCGTATTTTCTGCATTATCGATGAATGCGGTGGGTCGTGCCGCTATGGCCATGATAGAAGAAGTACGTCGCCAATTTAGAGACATTCCCCAATTGAAGGCTGCATTGGAAGTAATGAGGTCTGTAGATTCTGATATGAGCAAAGCTACACCGGAACAACGTGCAATTTTTGATGCTGCCGATGGAGTTGCAGAATACGATAAGTGTGTTGCTATCTCAACACAAGCTTCCATTAAGGAAATGGTATTGCCAGGTTTATTGGCGATTGCCGTTCCTGTAGCCGTTGGTTTTATTGGTGGAGCGGAAATGTTGGGAGGTCTTTTGGCAGGTGTCACCACGTGCGGAGTTTTAATGGCTATATTCCAATCGAACGCAGGTGGAGCTTGGGATAATGCCAAAAAGACTATAGAGAGTGATGGCCGTAAAGGTACGGATGCACATAAAGCTGCCGTAGTTGGTGATACTGTTGGTGACCCGTTCAAGGATACCTCCGGTCCTTCTTTGAATATCCTTTTAAAGTTAATGTCCGTTGTTGCTTTGGTAATCGCACCTAGTATTGCTATGAGTGGCGATAGTATGACAGCATATAACGAAACAAAGGTCGCAACTGAGGTTGTTTCAAAACAAGTCGAAAGAAAGGTTGAGGTGAATATGGAGAAAAGTGATGCGGGGACCGTTAAAGCAACTGTAATAACTACTATTGCCAACAATGGCGAGGAATCTATTTCCGAACAAGTTTTTGAAGGAACTGAAGAAGAAGTAAATGCTAAAATCGAGGCTTTCAATAAAACTTCTGAAGGTGTTAAAGTTCAGATTGAGAAAGTTGTAGAGGAAGTTGAGGAGAAAATCCAATAAAAATTCTTCTTGAACAATAATCATATTTAAAAAAGGGCTTACCAGAAACGGTAAGCCCTTTTTTATTTTTTATTGAAGTACAAAATTAATGGGAATACTAAAAGAGACCTTAACAGGAGTTCCACGCTGTTGTCCTGGAGTCATTTTAGGTAATTTGGATAGGATACGAGTAGCCTCCTCCTCCAAAATCTTATGGGGCCCTCTTTTTTGGATGGTTCCAATGGAGCCATCACTTTTTATTTCGAATTGGGTACTTACCCTACCTTGAATACCCATTTCTTGAGCAAGTTCTGGATACCTGAAATTTTTTCGGATATGCTTTTGCATCATTTCGTTGAAGCACGCCCTTTTATCCTTGACATTTTCACAACCTGGGAAAATGGGAACTTCCTCAATGGTAATCCAATTTACATGTACTTCCTCTTCCGGTTCATCAACCGCAATGTCATCAATTTCAAGAATTTCGGTATCAGGATTCGGTTCCGTGGATAGGATTTCGGTTTCAATAATTTCCGCATCATCTTCCTCAATTTTTATTTCTGGAGGAAGTATCTGTTTAATTTTGGGTTGTTCAATTTTAAATTTTTCTACGGGTTCTTCTTCTATTTCACTCGGAGAAACATTCATGCTAACATCATAAATGGACTTCGGTTCATAGCTTTTCCATTCTAGGGCTATAAATGCCAGCCCTAAAACGAGCATGAGCCCTAAAACAAAGAAAAGGCCGCTTTTTTTGTTGAGGTCTTTCGTGGGGTTCTTTTTTGGTTTCATTTTTTTAAATTTTTGGCTTTCGTGGTACAAGCCTGGTTACACTTGAATTTTGCTTTGATTTAAAACTATACCATTTAATTCGGACTCAAAATGGGCATTGAGTAACAGTGACCTTTGGCTGAGTGAACAATCCATTTTTACACTACTTGTAGTTCATCGAACTGAAAATGATCGTATTTTTGACTATATGGGACTTTTTAAAAAAGATAAGCTTCAAATAATTGCCTTTAATGGTTATGGAACTCCAGACAGATTTTATGTTCGCGGTAGGGCATTGGAAGATGAGAACATCGATCTTGGAAACAAGGGAGCGTTTAAACTTTTAATAAACACATGGAAACGTTTCGAAACCGATGAGATAAAAAATACACCAATACGGGTAACCATTGGTAATCATATCACCCTTCTAGGAAAGACCGACCATGAAGGGTATTATCTAGTAAATGAGAAGGTAGAAAGCCTTTCCAAATATATTAACGAAGAAGGATGGGTGAAATTCGAGATTTCCTTTTTTGACACGGAGCTAAAGAGGGAAATTTTAAACCAGAACAGCTTTCCCGGAAAAATGTTGATCCCTAGTATCAAGTCAAAGTTTGGTGTCATTAGTGACATTGATGATACGATTTTGCACACAGGGGTAGTTTCTTCACTAAAATGGAAGGTAATCATCAATACTATATTTAAAAGGGCAACAAGCAGAAGGCCCTTGGAAGGAGCAGCCGAGTTTTATCATCTGCTTCATCAAGGTAAAACGGGGCAAGAGGCCAACCCTATTTTCTATGTGAGCCATAGTCCCTGGAACCTGTATAGATATTTGGAACTTTTTCTTACGACCAATAATTTTCCAAAAGGACCCATTTTATTGCGAAGTATGTCAAGTTTTACCCGAAGAAAAAGAGATGATAAGCCTCAGAAACAAAAAGAAATAACGGGAATCCTAAATACCTATCCGGAGCTTTCCTTTATTCTCATTGGTGATAGTGGCGAAAAGGATGCGGATATTTATATTGAGATTTCAAAACTGTTTCCTAACAGGGTAAAGGCAATTTATTTGAGGAGTGTATCGGACGGGCGAAGAATGTCAAGGGTATCCAATTTGTTCTCGGCCCACAAAAACATTCCTTTTTTAATGGTAAACAAAACGGAAGAGGCAATTGCCCATGCCAAGGAGCAAGGATTTATTTGAATTAGGAAAGGTTAAAACAATCCATTGATTTCGGCATCTATTTTATTGATTACCCTACCAAGGTCTTCAGGGTTGTCCACAAAGTCAAGTTCATCTACATCAATGACCAACAATTTCCCTTTATCATATCCATGCACCCATGCTTCATAGCGTTCGTTCAATCGGCTTAGGTAATCTATGGAAATACTGTTTTCGTAATCCCTGCCTCGTTTTTGGATTTGTTTGACCAGATTGGGGATCGAACTTCTAAGATAAATGAGCAGTTCAGGAGGCTCTACCAAAGATTCCATCAATTCAAAGAGACTCGAATAATTTTTAAAGTCCCTATTGGTCATAAGGCCCATGGCATGAAGGTTGGGGGCAAAAATATGCGCATCCTCATAGATGGTTCGGTCCTGAATTACATCCTTTCCCGTCTCCCGGATCTGCACGATTTGCCTGTACCGACTATTTAGGAAATAGATTTGGAGGTTAAAGCTCCAGCGTTCCATTTGGGTATAAAAATCATCCAGGTACGGGTTGTCCACAACATCCTCAAAATGCGCTTCCCACTTGTAATGTTTGGCCAATAATCTTGTCAATGTGGTCTTACCTGCTCCAATGTTTCCTGCTACGGCAATGTGCATTTTGGTCTTGTTTAACGGTTAGTTGTTCTGAAAAAGTTGTAGCGTACAATATACGAAGTATATTAATTTTCAGAAAAAATAGTAGTTGAAATGCCTACATAATTTTTGGAGTTTTCCATACTAGGAATTGGAATCATAAAAAGTATTTAAAACATTTTAAAAAGAAACTATTTTTATACTTTTGCCCGGAACAAAGAGGAAGGATTTGACTGATTGCAACCTCGTTAAAAATGCTAAAGCAGTTTTGTGTCGGATTGTTTCCGTCGCTCTCCTGAGAAAACAATTCCTCCTTTAGTAAGCGCAACTATAGAATCCTTTTTTAAACAAAAAAGAAATGGCGTATTTATTTACATCAGAATCCGTAAGTGAAGGACATCCGGATAAGGTGGCAGATCAAATTAGCGATGCCCTGTTAGATCATTTTTTGGCCTTTGACCCAGAAAGTAAAGTGGCTTGTGAAACCTTGGTCACTACGGGTCAGGTTGTATTGGCTGGAGAAGTGAAAAGTCATACCTATCTAGACGTTCAGAATATTGCAAGGGATGTAATCAACAAAATAGGATATACCAAAGGCGAGTACCAATTTAGTGGCGATTCCTGTGGCGTAATTTCCTTGATCCATGAACAGTCACAAGACATTAATCAAGGTGTGGACAGAGGCTCCAAAGAGGAACAGGGAGCTGGAGATCAGGGGATGATGTTCGGTTATGCTACCAAGGAAACGGACAATTACATGCCTTTGGCATTGGACATCTCGCATAAAATATTGCACACCTTGGCGGAACTTCGTAGGGAAGGGAAGGAAATAAAATACTTAAGACCGGATGCCAAGGCACAGGTAACTATCGAATATTCAGATGAAAATGTACCCCAAAGAATCGATACCATTGTGGTGTCTACCCAGCACGATCCCTTTGATTCCAACGATGAGGCCATGTTGGCGAAAATTAAGTCGGACATCATTTCCATTCTTATTCCCAGGGTAAAATCGCAACTCCCATTGGATATTCAAAAGTTGTTTGATAGTCAGATAACCTATCATATCAATCCCACGGGAAAATTTGTTATTGGTGGGCCGCATGGGGATACCGGTTTGACCGGAAGAAAGATTATTGTGGATACATATGGAGGCAAGGGAGCACATGGGGGCGGAGCCTTTAGCGGAAAGGATCCCAGCAAGGTAGACCGTAGTGCGGCCTATGCGGCCCGTCATATAGCCAAAAATTTGGTAGCTGCCGGCGTGGCCGATGAAATTTTGGTTCAGGTAAGTTATGCCATTGGTGTAGTAGAGCCTACTTCCATCTTCGTGGAAACCTACGGTACTTCCAATGTTTCAATGCATGATGGCGAGATTGCTAAAAAAGTACGTCAGTTGTTCGATTTAAGACCTTTTGCGGTTGAGGAACGCCTAAAGCTTAGAAACCCCATTTATTTGGAAACCGCTGCCTACGGTCACATGGGCAAGGAATCCAAAAAAGTGGTAAAAGTTTTCGAATCCCCATATAATGGTCGGGTTGAAATGGAAGTAGAATTGTTTACCTGGGAGAAACTGGATATGGTAGATGATGTAAAAACGGCCTTTGGATTGTAGGCTTTCTAAGCATTATATAAAAAGGGAACCTAATTTAGGTTCCCTTTTTATTTTTAGAAATAGGCATTCTTTGCTAGCTTTAGGCATTCATAAATACTTCACCATGAAAGCTATCTTTAAAAGTTTCATTGCCCTCATTATTTTAATATCAATTGGCTATTCTTGTAAAAAAACCAATCAAACAGCCAAAGCTGATGAGGTTTCGGATACTTATGTAGCCGACAATTACACCAAAAAGGAGGTGGATATTGAAATGCGTGACGGTATAAAGTTGCACACTACCATTTACTCGCCCAAGGATACTTCCGTGGAATATCCGATCATCATGCAACGAACGCCCTATAGTTCAATGCCATATGGCGAGGGGCAGTTTAAGGAATCCATTGCGCCCAATAAGCATATGATGAAGGATGGTTACATTGTCGTATATCAAGATGTGCGGGGCAGATGGTTGAGCGAAGGACACTATGAGAATATGAGGGCCTTTATACCCAACAAGAAATCGGATCAAGACATTGATGAAAGTTCAGATACCTACGATACTATAGAATGGTTGGTGAACAATGTGGAAAATAATAATGGCAGGGTTGGTATTTGGGGAATTTCCTATCCAGGTTTTTATTCCACCTACGCCACAGTGGATGCGCATCCGGCTTTAAAGGCGGCCTCACCACAAGCGAGCATAGGCGATTTCTTTTTTGACGATTTTCATCATAATGGCGCGTATCTCTTGAGCTACTTTAGGGCAACCAGTCTGTTCGGTACGCCCAGACCCAACGGTGACCAACCCATTGACACGGCTTGGTACACCTTACCAGATTTGGGTACGGAGGACCAGTATCAATTTTTTCTGGATGCCGGTCCTTTGAAAAATCTGGATAGGTTCTTTGAATATGAAACAGGCGACACCCCAAGGATGGCCATTGACGGGCAAACGGACGATTTCTTTTGGAACGAGTTAAAAGAGCATCCAAATTATGATGAATTATGGGAAAGTAGAGGGTTAATTCAGCACTTAAAGGACGTTAAGAGTCACGTGGCGACTATGGTAGTCGCAGGAGAATTTGATGCTGAGGATTTATATGGACCCTTGGAAACGTATAAGACTATTGAAAAATACAACAAGGAGAACTACAATACCTTGGTTTTTGGGCCTTGGGACCATGGCGGATGGGCGAGAAGCCGCGGAAAGAACATTGTTGGGAACTATTATTTTGGAAATGGTATATCCGAATTTTTTCAGGAAAATATAGAGACCAAGTTCTTTCATCATTTTTTAAAGGGCGATGGGGACATGAACAGTGGTTTGCCCGAAGCCTATGTGTTCGACTCGGGGAGAAAGGAGTGGGAACAATACGAAACCTGGCCACCGGCTGGGGTCGAGAAGCAGGATATGTACCTGAGCGAAAATCAGGAATTGACCACTGAGAAGAAAGGTGAAACAGGTATTCAATTTATTAGCGATATCAAAAAACCGGTACCGTATTCTGAGGATATCAAATCCGTTTTCACCCCAAGAAAATATATGACAGATGACCAGCGCTTTGCCTCAAGGAGGTCGGACGTACTGGTGTTTGAGACAGATGTTTTGACAGAGGATCTTACCTTGGCAGGCGACATTATGGCGAATTTGAACGTGGCCACTACGGGAACAGCTGCGGATTGGATCGTCAAGGTCATAGATGTACACCCAGCAGATGCCGAAAATCATGAGGACATGCAAGATCATTTAAAGATGAGCAACTACCATTTGATGGTCCGTAGCGAGGTGTTAAGGGGAAGGTTTAGGAATAGCTTCTCCGATCCCGAGCCTTTTGTACCGAATCAAAAAACGGCCGTGAATATCAAATTGCAGGATGTTTTCCATACTATAAAAAAGGGACACAAATTACAGATTCAGGTACAGAGTACCTGGTTTCCTTTGATCGACCTCAACCCCCAAACCTATGTGGAAAATATCTTTAAGGCGGACGAAGCTGATTTCAAAACCCAGACCCATACGGTCTTTACGGATTCCAAGATTGAGTTTACTGTGTTGAGGTAACAAATCCCTCCGACCCGATACCTTGTATCGTGCCACCTCCCTTTTCCAAAGGGAGGAGCTTTTTTTTTGGGCTGAAATAACAAGGTATTTTTTTGTTTTTTCCGTAATAATAACAAGCACCCCTCTTTTCCAAAGAGGGGTGATTCGGCTGTGCCGAATCGGGGAGATTGGATTTGAGTTTGATTTTTCAATCCCTCCGACCCGATATTGCGTATCCCGCCACCTCCTTTTTCTAAAGGGAGGAGCTTTTTTTAGTATTGATGAATCGGGGAGATTGCTTAAAACCTATCATTTCACTAGGGTTTTGTTAATTTTTATGGTTTGATTAGGATTTTAAAACATTCCCCCCTTATATTTGCATCCATAAGTTCAAACATGTATTGAATAGTTATCAAGAAAGGTGGAGGGATTGGACCCTTTGAAGCCTTAGCAACCCTTGTTCACCCGATGTTTGTCGGAATCAAGAAGGTGCTACATTCTACCCATATGGGAAGGATAACAGTCATCGAAATTTCATCGATTTCACTTTCTTATAACTTATTTGATTTTACCTAACCGCAATGTCGGCAGGTTAGGGTTTGGCTTTTTTAATCATTTTTCGCGTCCCATATTGGAATTGGGCTTAACTATTAAAAAACAAAAATCATGAGTGATCAAAAATTAGCAACAAACGCCTTACATGCTGGGCATGACACAACGCAAACCGGTGGAACACGTGCCGTTCCAATTTACCAGACCTCGTCCTATGTATTCAATAATACGGAGCATGCCGCCAACTTGTTCTCCTTGGCAGAATTAGGGTTTATCTATACCCGTTTGAACAATCCTACCAACCAGATTCTTCAGGACCGTTTGGCCGCTGTGGAAGGTGGTGTTGGTGCAGTGGTCTTTTCATCGGGAACGGCTGCAATTTCTACCGGACTTTTAACCTTGTTAAAATCAGGAGATCATATCGTAGCTTCCAGTAGTTTGTATGGCGGTACGTTTAACCTTCTCAATGTAACATTACCTCGTTTAGGAATCCATACGACCTTTGTCGATGCTTCTAAACCGGAGAATTTTGGAAAAGCTGTAAAAGAAAATACTCGGGCCATCTTCGTGGAATCCTTGGGTAACCCAAAGTTGGATGTATTGGATTTAAAAGCGATATCCAAAGAGGCGAAAGCTGCCGGTGTACCCTTTATTGTAGATAATACGGTTGCAACACCAGCGTTGCTGAATCCGATCGAGCATGGGGCCAACTTGGTAATTCACTCCTTGACCAAATATATCGGGGGCCAGGGCACGTCTTTGGGTGGTGCCATCATCGATGCCGGTACGTTTGATTGGGCCAATGGAAAGTTCCCGGAATTTACCGAGCCATCGGCAGGTTATCACGGTTTGGTGTATCATGAAGCCTTGGGTGCCGCCGCCTTTACCTTTAAACTGATTTTAGAAGGTCTTAGGGATTTTGGTGGTGCCTTGAGTCCATTCAATGCCTTTCAAATTATACAGGGATTGGAAACCCTACCCGTGCGTATCAAGCAGCATAGTGCAAATGCCTTGGAGCTTGCAGAATGGCTGCAAAGTAGGGATGAAGTCGCTTGGGTAAAATATCCGGGTCTTAAAGGGGACGAGTATTACGATTTGGCACAGGAATACTTGCCCAAAGGGCAAAGTGGATTGGTCACCTTTGGAATCAAAGGAGGTTTTGAAGCAGCCAAAAACGTCACGGATGCCACCAAAATTTTCTCTTTATTGGCGAATATTGGTGATACAAAATCCCTTATCATCCATCCGGCGAGTACCACACATCAGCAGTTGACGGAAGAACAGCAGCTGGGTGCAGGCGTTAGTCAAGATTTGATTCGACTTTCCGTTGGCCTAGAGGATATAGATGATTTAAAGGCCGATTTGGAACAAGCCTTTGTTGCGGCCAACATCCAAGCATAAAAGAGCAGCAGTATTGTACGGCAAACCACTGATAATTAATAATTTTGGCATCCTATGCTACATCATTTACATATAAAGGAGTACACGACCCTTTCTGGTGTGACCCAGGATATTGAGCTGTCCTATGAACTCTTCGGAGCCAAGCTCCATACCGCACCCATTATTTTGGTGAACCATGCCCTGACGGGCAATTCCAACGTTACGGGTGAAAATGGGTGGTGGTCTGCCTTGATCGGTGAGGGAAAATGTATCGATACAAAAAAGTACACCATCCTTTGTTTCAACATTCCCGGAAACGGATATGATAAGTTTGTCATTGAAAATTACAAGGATTTTGTGGCGGGCGACATCGCCCGGATTTTCCTTTTGGGATTGGAAAAATTAAAAATCCAAAAACTCTTTGCCATCATCGGGGGTTCATTGGGTGGTGGAATTGCCTGGGAAATGGCGGCCATCAACCCTAATTTGACGGAGCATCTGGTGCCCGTAGCATCCGACTGGAAATCGACCGACTGGCTCATTGCCAATTGCCAGATCCAGGAGCAGTTCTTGGTGAATTCCAAGCAGCCTGTCCATGATGCGCGTATGCATGCCATGTTGTGTTATCGCACACCGGAGTCTTTTAAGGAACGTTTTAAACGAAGTACCAACGAAGAGCTTCAGGTATTCAATGTGGAAAGCTGGTTGATGCACCATGGGGAAAAGCTACAGGAGCGCTTTCAATTATCGGCCTATAAGCTGATGAACCAGTTGCTGAAAACCATCGATGTTACGAGAAACGGTGAAGAGAACTTCATAAAGCTTCAAAATAGCGATACCAATATTCATATTGTAGGAGTAGATTCCGACCTGTTTTTTACGGCAAAGGAAAACAAGGATACTTTTAAGCAATTGGCACAGGCCAATAGCAATGTAACCTATGGAGAAGTGCAATCCCTTCACGGACACGATGCCTTCCTGATCGAGTTTGAGCAAATGGAGAAACTGCTAAGTTCCATTTTCAATACCAATGGAAAATCTGGTAAGGTAAAAGTTCTGAAATTTGGAGGAAAGTCCTTGAGCAATGGTGAAGGTTTAGAACGTGTATTGGATGTAATCGCCACCAAGGTAAAGTCCGGGGAAAATATTGCCGTGGTCTTATCTGCACGTGAAAAAGCAACAGATCAACTGGAAAGTATTCTGTATAAAGCTTCAAAAGGAAAGCCCTATAAGGAAGACTTCGAGGCCTTGGAAAGTTATCAGCAACATACCTACGGAAACGTCAATTTGTCCAAGGAATTCAAAAGCTTGGCCAAACTGTTCGAGGGAGTATCCCTGTTGGGCGATTACAGTGCCAAGATCAAGGATGAGGTTTTGGCGCATGGGGAGCTGATTTCAGCCAAATTGGTGACCAAATTGTTGATTGGCAAAGGCGTCAATGCCCGCTTTTTGGATTCACGGGAATTGATTACCACCGATGCCACTTTTGGCGATGCCAAGGTCTTGGAACATATTTCCAAGGAAAAGGTGTTGTTGAAGTTTGCGGAATTGCCCCACGATGCCGTCCCGGTGATTACCGGATTTATTGCGGCCACGGAAGAGGGCGAAACTACTACCTTGGGAAGGAACGGTAGTAATTACAGCGCGGCCCTTTTGGCCAATTTCCTCGATGCGGAAGAATTGCAGAATTACACCCATGTGGATGGAATTTTTACCGCCAATCCAGATTATGTAAAGGAAGCCAAGCGCATCAGTAACCTGAGCTATGCGGAGGCGAACGAGATGGCCAATTTTGGAGCTACCATTTTGCATGCCAAGACCATAATTCCGTTGATCGAGAAAAATATTCCTCTGCGGATTTTGAATACCTATAATGACGATAATGAGGGTACGCTAATCAGTGCCAAATCCAGCAAGGAGGGTATCCGGTCCATTTCGGTCATTGAGGATGTGGCCCTGATTAACCTAGAGGGTCGCGGACTGTTGGGGAAAGTGGGAATAGATGCCCGTATCTTCAAAACTCTGGAAGCTATCAATATCAGCGTGAGCATTATTTCCCAAGGTTCCTCGGAACGGGGCATCGGTTTGGTGGTGAAGCGCGACAAGGCGGAGCGTGCCAAGCGAGCCTTGGAAAATGAGTTTTCGAGCGATTTCCAAAGTCAGGATATCAACATGATCAAGGTGGTGGCCGATGTATCGGTAATTTCCGTTGTGGGACAGGATCTAAGCACCTTTCACAAACCCTTTAATGCCCTGATCAAAAACCAAATCGTACCGCTGTTGTTCAATAATACGGTATCGGGTAAGAACGTGAGTTTGGTCGTTAGGAAATCGGATTTGACCAAAGCGGTTAATGTGATGCACGGTCAGATTTTTGGGGTCAGTAAAAAGGTCAATTTGGCGGTATTCGGACATGGAAATGTTGGAGGTACCTTAATCGACCAAATTTTAAAATCGGCAAAAAATATTGAGGATAGAAAAGGTATCGATTTAAGGGTCTTTGCCATTGCCAATTCCCGGAAAGTCTTGCTCAATGCTAAAGGGGTAAGCGGAAAGTGGAAGACCGATATCAACAGCAAGGGAAAATCCTATGTCGTAAAGGATGTTATCGATTTTGCCAAGAACAACCATTTGGAGAATCTGATCGTTATCGATAATACGGCAAGTCAAGATTTTGTGGCCCATTATTTCGATTTTGTGGAAAACGGATTCGATGTCGTTTCCTCCAACAAGATTGCCAATACCCTTGGGTTCGATTATTATCAATTGCTACGGGAGGAACTGGACAAACATCAAAAACAATATTTGTACGAGACCAATGTGGGTGCGGGATTACCTTTGATAGATACCATTAAGTTGTTGCACCTGTCCGGAGAGAATATTACCCGCATCAAAGGGGTCTTTTCAGGTTCCTTGAGTTATATTTTCAATACATTTTCAGAAGTGGATACCTCTTTTTCGTCTATTTTAAAGGATGCCAAATTAAAAGGTTTTACCGAGCCTGATCCACGCGAAGACCTTTCTGGAAACGACGTGGGTAGAAAGTTATTGATTTTGGCTAGGGAACTGGATCTAGGCAATGAATTTTCTGATATCAATATTGAAAATCTGATTCCTTCTACCTTGGAAAAAGGCGATGTGGATTTCTTTATGGAAAATCTGGAGGTATTGGACGATAAATTCAACGAGATAAAAAAGAACCAAAAACCGAACCATGTATTGCGTTATGTGGGCGACCTACATGGCGATTTGCAAAAGGAAAAAGGAATCTTGGACGTACAATTGGTTTCCGTTCCCAAGGAGAGTGCGCTGGGACAGGTAAAAGGGTCTGACTCCATCATCGAAATTTATACCGAGTCTTACGGTGAAAACCCCTTGGTCATCCAGGGTGCCGGGGCAGGCGCCGCAGTTACCGCCAGGGGCGTTTTTGGGGATATATTACGAATTGCGGAGAAGAGTTAACTTGAGGAGATAGGGGTTAGTAGTTAAAAGAGCAGAAAGTTTAAAAGGTCATTGAGCAGCCTGCCCTGAGCGCAGTCGAAGGGGAGTCGAAATGACCATGACGAGAATCTAGGAAATTTAAATAAGTGCCTTCGACTCCGCTCAGGCACTCATAAAGGAAAATAATGAACAAAAAATTCGAAACGAACGCCATACGCACACAGTTGAAACGAACGGAAAATTTGGAACATTCCGTTCCCCTGTACCTGACTTCTAGTTTTGTTTTTGAGGACGCCGAGGACATGCGGGCGTCTTTTGCTGAGGAAAAGGAGCGGAATATTTATTCCCGATATTCAAACCCCAATACGAATGAATTCGTGGAAAAAGTGTGCCAAATGGAAGGTGCGGAGCAGGGATTTGCCTTTGCCTCCGGCATGGCGGCCGTATTCTCCACCTTGGCTTCGCTGTTGGATAGCGGGGACCATGTGGTATCGGCGGCAAGTATCTTTGGGTCTACACATTCCCTTTTCAATAATTTTTTTCCAAAATGGAACATTTCCCACAGTTATTTTGATGTCCATGAACTGGATACAATTGACGGACTCATCCAACCCAATACCAAACTGATCTATGCCGAAACCCCCACCAATCCGGGTGTGGATGTGTTGGATTTGGAAGCACTTGGGCAGATAGCGAAGAAGCACAATGTATTGTTGGTTATCGATAACTGTTTTGCATCGCCCTATTTGCAACAGCCGATTAAATTTGGGGCCGATTTGGTCATTCATTCCGGAACCAAATTGATGGACGGTCAGGGCCGAGTATTGGCCGGAATCACGGTGGGAAAAAGGGAATTGATGGATAAGGTATACCGATTCTCTCGCATTACAGGACCTGCTTTGTCCCCTTTTAACGCTTGGGTTCTGAGCAAAAGTTTGGAAACCTTGGCCATACGGGTAGATCGCCACTGCGATAATGCCTTAAAATTGGCTGAATTTCTAGAAGGTCATGACCAAGTGAATTGGGTAAAATATCCTTTCTTAAAATCACACCCCAAATATGAAGTAGCCAAAAAGCAGATGAAGGCCGGTGGCTGTGTGGTCGCCTTTGAGGTAAAGGGCGGACTTGAAGCGGGACGTAAATTCTTCGACTCTATAAAACTGTTGTCGCTTTCTGCCAATTTGGGGGATTCCCGTAGTATCGTTACCCATCCTGCTTCCACTACCCATAGCAAGCTGTCCGTTGAAGAACGTGCTGCCAGTGGTATTACCGAGGGTATGGTGCGTATCTCGGTAGGTTTGGAGCATATCGATGATATCATTGCCGATATTTCCCAGGCACTAGGGTAATCCAGACATTCGTAAAAGTTGTCAGTTCGAGCACTTGGAAAAAAATTTCGTTGAAATGTGAATGACATTTTTTTGAACGGATTGTGTAGATTTCAATGCCGGTTCTATTCTTATAAATTAGAGTTGGTATTGTCCGTTGAAAATCAGCAATAATGAACGTAGGGTTGGAAGTGCGGTGCGTTAGCACAACGCATGTAAACCCGATAGTGAATGGTGCGCAGCAATTGCCTATTTTCAACTTGATTTTTTTGCTTCGTTTTTTTATCAAGAAAAAAATGAAGGGAAAGCCACGAGTATAGATGCAATCTAAATATCAGGCAATTATTATGTTAATAATTATGTCATTGGTAGTGTTTTTCGATAGAAAATCGTATCGAGAACAGATTTCTCATTAGCGTGTCCTACTTCTCGATACAAAATCGCAATGCGATTCCACTCGAAGTGATAAAAGTGTCAGGCCATCCATTTTGAAGGCTCTGGGGTTGTTAAGCATGGGAGTTTGGAAAACATCAAAGGCATGCACCACAGTCTGTAATTTTCATTTTTTCACTGTGAATAGTTATTTTTTTTTGGCAAAAAAACTATATTTAAAGACTTCCCCCTGTTAATTATTTTCGAATAAAAAAAAGCGTTGACCACGTTTGAGGACGGGCGTAACTTGATTGTTTACCCGTTCGGAAAGTTTTTGAAAGTTGTAGTAACCGTTTATAAATAAACCATCTTAATTATGAAAAAGCAATTCGTGCACGCAATCATCGTTCTATTTGCAATTTCCTTATGCTGGAGTTGTAAGGACACCCAGAAAATGGAAATGCCAGTCGGAACGGAATATTCAGAGGAGATCAAAGAGATTATCATGGCTAAAAATGCCGAAATAGAAAAATTGTATGCGGAGGGACTGGTAGACTCGGCGGCCACCCATTTTGCCGAGGACTGTATACAGTTACCGCCCAACCAACCGGCCATCATTGGGAACGAAAATTACAAGGCGGCCTGGAAGCAGAACATGCAATTTGGTGCGTGGGATTTTGAATTGAATACCGAAAGGGTAAAGGCCAGCGGCGATTTGGCCACGGAATACGGTTCTTATACCTTAACCTTTAGTCCGAACGAAAATTCCCCTATTCCCGCCATGAAGGACATGGGCAATTATGTAGTGCTATGGGAAAAAATCGATGATGATTGGAAGATCCTTTGGGATGCCCCGGTAAGTTCCGTACCCATGCCCATGCCAGCGTCGGATTCCATTCCCAGTGAATAGCATTCATTTTCTTTTAACTAGATCAAATTACAACCATTAGTTAATGGACGGGTTTGTCCATTTCTTTTGAGGGTTCTGGGATGGTAAAGGTAGTGTCCTTGAGTAATACCCAAGGCCACCACCACTTTCTACAAATTTCTCCCTTTTAGGTAAAACCGTAAATGTATTTTATAGGAAAAAACTTAAATTTATGGACTCCCCCGTAGGTAAAAAATGAAGATAGATTACATTGATATACCTCCTTTCTGGCGGTATATCAGTGTAAAATACATATATATAAACGAGTTGTAGTGCATTTGAGAGCAGCCAATGAAAATTAAAAAAATATTATTAATAATGGGATTTTTAAGTAGTGTTTTCGGCTTTGGTCAAAACAATAATCTGATTGAATTGACTTCTAAACAAGACACTGAAGAAGGTTGGCAAGATTTAATTTTCTCAATAACGAAAAAAGAAAAATTAGACAACGGATTTTGGAGTTTGACTTGTAAAGCTAAATATGAAAACCAAATTGTCGGACTGAAAATAAATATTGCTGACGGAATTCCTGCAGGAATTGTAAACGAAGAGATTGATAATACGAGTTTCGCTTCAAAAGGAGTTGAAATTCACTCAATCGGAAAAGAGAGTGACCATTTAATCGAAGTCATTTCAAAACTTTACGGACAACCTAAATCATCGGAATTTACAAGAGAAAAACTGACTTTTACAGCTTTTCCATTAAATAAAGAGAAAGCTAATTTAGAAAATGGACGATTTCATTTCAAACTATTCTTTGACGAAAATGATGAACGGAATTTATATGCAGAAATATTCCTAAATCCTGACTTAAAAAACGGAACAGTTGAATTGAATGAAAAGGACGAAGAATACCGAGCAAATATTGTAAAGTTATTGTCAGAAAAATAAAATAACATAATGAATATAATTGAAAAAGAAGCTGAAGAATTTTATGAATATGGTTTTCTAAACTCTGGAATTCATCAAGATTTAGAGAATATAAAATCATCTTTGACTTCTAAACTTTACAATTTCAATCGAGATAGAGACAAGTTGGACTTTTTAAAAATTGTTCGTGTAAAAGCGATTAATGACAAAGAGGAACATATGAAATCTTGTACTGGATGTGGTTACGATGAAGCAAGAGATATTGCTGTATTTGCAATTGACCAGGAGATAGATGACATAAATCGTTTTTACACATATGAACCTAAAGAAGAAGATGAATTTAATGTTGAAGAAGAATCAGAATTACATAAAAAACTCAACGACATACTTGAAAAACTAGAAAAGCAAGGTTTCGGACAGCAAATCATATTTGAAGAAATTGAGGATTTAAAAAACCACTTTAATCTAGGTAAGAAAAATTGGTTTCAGCTTTTAAAAGGAAAAGTTGTTGACCTTACTCTAAAAAAAGTACTTGATAAGACAATTGTTCAAGAAATTTACAATCAATTGAGTGAGGGTTTTGACCAAGCAATAAAAATGATAGAATAAAAACGCACTACAACAATGGCTATAAGTAATTGCTTGTTCTCGCCTACTTCTGAAAATCCTCTCGGATTTTCAGTTTGGTGTGTACTTGCAAAGTTAAGTGCTAACCCACGCAACTACTCATAGCCGAGACCGTTAGCCACAATAAACACAATTGAAATTTACAGCCCATAAATATAAAATTATCAGGTACAAAGCTTCAATTACAAAGCTGTTGTTTTGGGCTGGTCTTTTATTTTTTTCTATCGGATTTTTTTTTGGTGTTTTTAAATTATAAAATGCCTCTTTTTGATAATATTAACAACTTAGTTTTATCATTCATATTATTAGGAAGTATTCCCTTCATAAGCTCCCACATTTACCAATATTTTGACTATGAAAGAATCGTTTTTAAAAAAGACGGCCATTTAGAAATTAATGAAGAGGCAATTGTTATAGACCATTCTTTAAATATACTATATCATGAAATTAAGGACATAAGTTTTGGAGTAGTTGCCTATTATGGTCAAAGAATTAATATGATTTATAGAAATCCAGTAGAACAAAAAAGTCTGGGAATTAGAAACTATATTTCAATTGCCACGGATTCCCATAATTATAAATACAATTTTAAACTTGAAAGTGAGGTTCAATTTAAAGAGTTCGAACAAACAATCTTTGAATTAGTTCAAAGCGAAAAGTTGGACCATATTGATTCAAAAAGAAGAATAAAATTAGTTCCTGCCCGATTTAAAAAGACTAGCGATTATAAAAATTTCGTGATTAAACAGATTGTTGAAAAAAGGATAGGCTGCACCGAAGGACTATTATTGCACGGTTATAACACGGACGATGAAGCTATTGAATTAAGAAAAAAATACTGTGGCTAACACCGGCTATAATTCATTGCTGCATTTTCGCTAAATTTAAAACTATAAACCTTTAACAGGCCCCGATTTCTTACCGACAATTTCCTGCCGGAAATCGCCGCAACGAAATCATAGCCCAACCGTTGTGCTTCATTATAACCAACCAATTACCAATGATAAAATTCTTCCGAAAAATTAGACAAAAACTGCTCTCTGAAAACAAATTCAGTAAGTATCTGATTTACGCAATCGGAGAAATAGTTCTTGTTGTTATTGGAATTTTAATTGCATTACAAATTAACAATTGGAATGAAGCTAGGAAAATTGGAAAAGTTGAAAAAGAAATTCTGAATGTATTACTTGAAGATTTAAATTCGGCAAAAGAATTTTCAAAAGAGTATATCAGAAGTGAGCAAAATTATCTTGACATCATTGAAACAATACTACATAATGACTCATTAAAAACAGTATTAACCAATTCAGATAGGACAAAAGAATATTTCAACAAAGCGTTTTGGGATTTTGAAATTAAATTTCCTGTAATTAATACTTATTCGGATTTAAAAAATGCTGGGAAAATTGCAATTGTACAGAACGATTCTATTCGAGAACGACTGAGCGTCTTAGAAGCAAATATTTATAATCTAGACAAACTAATTCAGGATAGAATGAATGTTCATCAAATTAGAATTGATGAAATTTGTGTGGAATATGTTAACTTCCTTCCACTTCTAAAATTTAAGATACCTGATTATAATATTTCATTAGGTGCGCAAAACGACTATATTGAAATTATGGCTCATCCGAAAGTGCGGAACTTAATGGGAATCAAGTCTGTTCTAACGAATGAAGCATTAGGTTATCGAAAAGACCTTGACAATGAAATAGAAGCAATTATAAAGTTGATAAAGACCGAACTGAACGAAGGTCAGAACTGAAGAGTACAAATAACGAAAGCACAACAATGGCTATAAGTAATTGCTTGTTCTCGCCTACTTCTGAAAATCCTCGCGGATTTTCAGCTTGGTGTGTACTTGCAAAGTTAAGTGTTAACCCACGCAACTACTCATAGCCGAGACCGTTGTGGTGCATATAACAGGAACGCATAAGAAACTGAAAAAGTAAATGAAATTAACGATAAGAAAAGAAAATACAGAAGACTTTAAAACAGTCTTTAACCTTATAGAAAAGGCATTTGAAAATGAACAAATGAGCGACCAAAAGGAACAGTTTTTAGTGGAACGATTGAGAAAGTCAAATGCTTTTGTTCCCGAACTTTCAATAGTAGCCGAAACCGAAAACAAAATTGTTGGACATATTCTGTTGACAAAACTTAAGATTAAAAACAAATCGAACGAATTTGACTCATTGGCTTTAGCACCTGTCTCTGTCTTACCTGAATTTCAAGGAAAAGGAATTGGCGGGAAATTGATAGTCGAAGCCCATAAAAAAGCTAAAGAATTAGGACATAAATCAATCGTTTTACTTGGACACGAAAATTACTATCCAAGATTCGGTTATGAACAAGCTGATAAGTATGGAATAGAATTGCCGTTTGAAGTTCCGAAAGAGAATTGTATGGTAATTGAGTTGGTTGAAGACGGACTAAAAGGAGTAAATGGAATGGTTGAATACCCTAAAGAGTTTAATGAATAAAAAAATACGACACCACAACAACAGCTATAAGCAATTGGGGTTTAAGTGCTTAGTCGAAAATCAAAACATTAAATAAAGGTCTGTGCTAAACTGAAAAGTAAGAGCGAAAAATCCCCAACTGCTCATAGCCAGACCGTTACCTGCAAGCTTAAAATGAACGCAAAAGAAAAACAGACTGAATTCATAAAAAGTTACTTAAAACCAAAACTGAAAGAAAACGGATTTCGGACTTCAGGAAATAACTGGTGGAAACTTAATGACAATTTTTTCATTCTAATAAATCTTCAAAACTCACAATGGAACAGTAAAGATGAGTTGAGTTTTTGCTTCAATATGGGAGTTGGATTGACCGAAAAGATGATTGACATAAAAAAGAAAAAACCTACTTATTTTGACCTCGCCACTCAATTGAGAGAAGACTCATATTTATCGGAATCAAGAATAAAACACAAATACAGACAAGATGGTTGGCTTGGATATTCGATTACTGACAAAACTGATTTGAGTGATTTTACAAGCGAATTGTCAATGGATTTTGAAAAAGACATTCTACCTAAATTAATTGCACTTGAATCAATTGAAGACTGTTTAAATTTTTATGAAAAGTTTGACTTTTTGGGAAATACACTAAAAATGCAAGTCGAAAAATTAAAAATTAAAAATGAATAAAAGCCAGCAGGTAACAATGTATCCTATGAAATGCCCTAGTCCAGTTCTCTAAAGCTAATTAATAGTTTCTTTTTGCCTTAAACCACCTTTTTTCTTTTAATTTAACTTGCCCGGCATCCTATATGTGATACACTTATTTTTGTGTTCACCGGCATCTGTATGATCACAAGTTATAATAGGTTTGGCCACTTGCTAACCGGTGTGATTCCCAATAGCTATTGGAACTTTCGGATTTTCAGTTTGGGGTGTACTTGCCAAAGCCACTACCAAACGAAAAATTAAATTAACTGAATTCGTAACTTACGGGTAAACTTCACCGTTGCAGTTAATACAAAACGACATTCCCAAAACAAGGAAAATGACGCAATCTGAACTTATACTTTTAAACTTCACGGAGATTAGGAGAAGAAGCATAAAACTTTGGAAGGGACTTCCGGAGCGCTATTATGATTGGAAACCAGACGAGAAAGCCATGACGGCCATAGAAATGGTAAGGCATGTCTTGGAAGCCGATTATGGTTGGAATAAAATCATTAACAATAGGGGTATGGCAGATTATCAAACACCTTGGAAAAACCGACCCTTTATTAGCGTTGCTGACGAACTTGAATTTGCCCAACCCCATAGAAATACCTTTTTGGAAAGCGTGCGCCAATTTACAGACAGGGAATTGAACGAAACGGAAATCATTCACCCCGGCAATGGAAACAAAAAAATCCTTGGGAACTATTTATTACGGATTGGATACCATGAATCGGTCCACGCAGGACAATTCCTTTCGTATTTGAGGGCAATGAAAATTAATCGCCCAGAAATATGGGACTGAAAAACAGAAACACGACAACCAAAAATGGGTGTATCGTAAAGTTCTAACCTGGGATGGCGTAAGTTTTCGGTTCTTAGCAAGTTTTGTTTTGGGGGACAAGCAAGTATCTTTGGAATGTTCTACTTTTTATACCCGCAACCTTTTGGCAATAGGTAAGAAAATTTTGTTGAAGATTGTAACATTTTAGGATTTGGGCTATCTATCACAAAAACAAACCCAATGAAGCATAGTATCCTCGTTCTATTTACACTTTTAAGTCTGATCGGTTTTTCCCAAACTAAATTGGAATACCTACAAAATAATAGATTTGATTTGACGAAATCAGGATTTGATTTCCCTCAAAAAAAATTTCAGCTTATGGGCTTTGGCGCCTATCACGGTAGCCAAAAAACGGAAACTACTGAAATTGCCTTAATTGAATCTTTAACAAAAGATGGCACCATCAAATACTACCTACCTGAAACGGATTTTAGTATAGCCCACTATTTTAATGAATATCTTAAAACTGGAGACACGCTGTTGCTCAAGGAACTGGTGGAACATTATGGAAGTAGGGTTCCACAAGATAAAAGCATCGCCACCTATACCAAATGGAAAAACCTTAAAACCTTAAACGATGGTTTATCTGAAAAAAACAAACTTACCGTGGTAGGCGTTGATCTTTTAGTAAGTTATAAATATACTGCCAAACACGTGTTGGAATTAATTGACAGGAAAGAACACGACCGAAAATCAGTCAAGGATTTGGCCAAAATGGTTGAAAATGATACGGTCAATTTTTTTCCATATTCCGCTTCTTTCTCAAAGAGCGTATTAGAAAACTTCGTTGAAGATTACGAAAATCATAGCACCGAATTTGAAATTAGTATTGAGGACAAATTTGCTTTTGCCCACATCATAAAAAACCTAAAGGAAACCTTTGTGGACTTTGATAACCCATTAAAAAGGGAAAGGCTCATGTATGAAAACTATGTGGCATTACGTAAACACTACCAGTTTGAAAAAAAGCCACAGTTCGCTCGGTTTGGTTTCTTCCATTTGGAAAAACAATGGGAAGGAAAAAATCCATCTTTTTTTGTTCAATTAATTGAAAACGGCATTATAGATAGGGATAAAATTATTTCGGTTATCGGTTATTTAACAGAAAGTAGGGTGCTTTGGGGAAGGGTTTTCGATGATAACGGAAATTATAAGGATTATAATACGGAAGGGGGTTATGGCATTGGAGATTATGAAAATGAGTATTTCCTTGGCATTGACAATCTAAAGGAAAGCAAGGTTTCGGATATTACACTATTTCGATTGAACCAAGCGCAAACACCCTATTCTGATGGTATCCCTGACTTAATGGAGATTGTCATGACGGATGAGAAATCAAATGGGGAATTGGTCAAGGGAAAATCCACGACGGAGTATTTGGATTATGCCGTTTTGATTTCCAATTCAGAAGCAAGTATACCCATTGAAGAAATGGATAAAAAAACGTTGCCTATCCAAGTCCATAATTAATAGCCTGTTCTCGCCAGTACCGATTCCGTTTGCTATTGATAATGCCTTATTTTTTGTTAGGGGTCTACTCGGCTACCTGCAGGCAGGCCTGTTACCCGCCCGAACGTGCCGTATGGTGCGGGCGGGAGATTATCAAAAAACCAGTCGGTTGTCCAAAGCAGCAGCGGAGGTGAGGTAAACTATAGGTCCAAGAGGCCAAAAATGCCAAGGAACTTAGTATACTTGCAATATACCGTAGAGCTATGAAGAAATTTTGGATATTGAGTTAAACAGTTAGCAACCCAATGGAAATATAGAAGTATGTACCTTCAAAATTCTCTGACGAAATATCCATCCTTATGTGGAAGTTGATTCAGAATCAGGCAAGCCTAACGATAAAAATTCAATTAGTACATTCCTATCTAACTCCTCTATGCTAATAATCAATTGTTTAGATACCGATAAAATGAAAAATCATTAACTTCATACGGGTTTTGCTTTTTGGATTAATAAGTCCTAATCAAACATCGACAATGCGAATAGCGCTGATCTTATTCATTGGAATACACGGTATAATCCATTTATTTGGTTTGCTCAAAGCCTTTGGATTTTCAGGATTCAATGCCATAAGTTCACCTATTTCCAAAACTTCTGGGGTTATTTGGCTTTTGACCGCTTTGCTTTTTGCCACTGCTTTGGTTTTATTGATTCTTCAATCAAATTATTGGTGGATTTGCGGTTTTTTCGGGGTAATTATTTCCCAAATTTTGATTTTCAACTATTGGTCCGATGCTAAATTTGGAAGCATAGCGAACCTTATCATACTTGTATCCGTATTAATTTCCTTTGCTGGCATCCGTTTTCAAAAGAAGGTTGCCGCAGAGCAAAAGGCATTATTTGAAGATTCAAGGGTTAGCGGGGAAATTATTACGGAAGCTTCTATTAAGGGATTACCTACAATAGTCCAAAAATGGCTTATAAACAGTGGGATACTTGGTAAGAAACCGATTTCCAATGTGCATTTAGTGCAGGAATTACAATTAAAATTAAAACCTGAACAGGAAACTTGGAATCAGGGAATAGCTGAACAATATTTTACGGTAAACCCACCCGCTTTTGTCTGGAACATAAATACGGAAATGAACTCGGTTTTGAGTGTTGTTGGGCGCGATAAATTTGTAAACGGACAAGGAGCAATGACCATTAAACTATTGTCGTTAATTACCGTTGCCAACGCTAAAAATAGCGAAAGGGTGGACCAGGCCACTTTACAGCGATACTTGGCGGAAATGGTTTGGTTTCCAACGGCATCCTTAAGTAACAATATTACCTGGGAGGCTGTAGATGGGAATTCTGCGAAAGCGACCATGGAGGTCAATGGTACCAAAGGAGATGGGATTTTTCATTTCGACGATGAAGGAGACTTTTTAAAATTTACGGCCAACAGATACAAAGATGAAAAAGAGCAGAACCCAACCCTATGGACGGTATCGGCTTTAAAATCTGAAAAAATAAATGGCATACAAATTCCTGTTGAATTACAGGCAGACTGGCAATTGGAAGATGGGAAATGGACATGGCTTAAACTAACCATTAAAGAAATCGATTACAACCTAAACGGATTTCCAATAGGTGAACATTGAACATAATAAGAACATGTTGGAGTTACCAGAGCCTTTGAATGCTTTAAAATGAATGAGCGGTAGATGGGTAAACAGATGAACAATAAAAGCATGGATAAAAAAGGCCTATGAACAATCTGTTTAGAATAGAATGCTACTTATAAAACTACTAGAGAAATGAGATTCGTAAAAATGTTAGGTCTTCAAAGGTTTGTTTTAAATATTTGTGTCTTGGGTATGATTTCACCATTATTTGGGCAACAATTTTTATGGTCAACAGAACTTGAGAGTGATGTACCTCATATACCTTTGGAAAAGGTCACTGAGGAAGTACTAAAGTATTATGACCATTATGAATTCTATTATGATGGGGCAGGGTATAGTAAGGATAAATTTTTGGAAACCATATTGAATTATGGAGATAAATCTGAAGGTTGGAAGCAGTTCACAGATAGAATTCAGGCTATTAAAAAAGTAACGGTTTTCGCAATTCGTGATAACCTTGGTCGTGGTTCAGTCATTTTGGTTGCAGCCATAAGTGAGAAAAATGTAAACATGGTTGTTTTTTCAAACTACTATGAGAATGATCCCATACTAACAGTTCCTTTTGAAAGGGAAAAATTTTCTAATTGGTTTGGATCTCTTCTTGAATAGTATTTCTGAAAATTATTATGAAAATAAGAAACACTATTTATTCGATTTCCAAAAATACCCACCGGGTACAACTTATAGGATTGTCCCAAGTAGATGATAGACTCAAAGCCTGGATTAAAGAGGCGTATGAGCAATCTGTTTAAAAATATTATGGGTAGTGGTTTTAACCAATAGCTGTATAAATTGCAACAGTCCACTTCTGAAAAGTGAATCGCTAAAAACCTAAATATGCCACCCAAAAAAATACTGATTATCAACGGCCATCCGGACAAGGAAAGCTACAATTTCGCCATAGCTGCAGCCTATAAAAAGGGGGCCGTAGCCACCGGTGCTGAAGTTAAGGAGCTCATAATAAGGGAATTGAGCTTTAATCCCAATCTGGAATTTGGCTATAGAAAACGTACGGAGATGGAACCGGATATAATAATGGCCCAAGAGTGTTTGAAATGGGCGGATCACCTAGTTTGGGTGTATCCTGTTTGGTGGGGTTCCGTGCCCGCTCTGTTAAAAGGTTTTTTGGATAGGGTATTGCTTCCGGGTTTTGCCTTCAAAAAACGGGAAGGTTCCCTATGGTGGGATAGGTTATTTCTAGGCAAGACGGCAAGAATCATCTGTACCATGGACCAGCCCCCCTGGTATTATAGGTTGTTCAATGGGAGTCCCAGCCATACGGCCATGAGAAAACTGACCATGCAGTTCATTGGTGTAAAATCCGTAAAGGTTACAGCCATTGGCCCCATTAGGCTTTCGTCGGAATCTTTTCGGGAAAAATGGTTGCGAAAGGTGGAGCGTCTTGGGGAGAAAAATAAATAGTTCATTAGTATCAAATTCCAAGTCGCTTTGGGGAACTGCGGATCGTTTCGTAGTTTATCCCCCAAAATCAATCCTAACATGGCCACTTTTGCGGAAAAAGTCATCACCTTTCATAAAAACCTATCGTTCAACGTACCCTTAGGAGAAAACATCCAGGTGATGAATCCCTTTGAGGAAAATGAAACGGTGCTTGGAATTCTGGAAAAATTCTACACCAAATTTTTTAGCGATAGCCAATCTCGAAGGATACTATTGGGGATAAACCCTGGAAGATTGGGGGCGGGTGCTACGGGTATTCCTTTTACGGACACGAAACGTTTATCAGAGGAATGTGGCATTGAAACTGCATCCCTACAGACCCACGAACCGTCTTCCGTTTTTGTCTATGATATGATCAAGGCCTATGGCGGCAGTGAAAAATTTTATAGCAAGTTTTACATCAATTCCATCTGTCCGTTGGGCTTTATTGAAAAAAATAAAAAAGGAAATTGGGTCAATTGCAATTACTATGATTACCCGCAATTGTTTGAATCCACCAAGGAATTTATCGTTTCAACACTGCGGCAACAAATAGCCTTTGGCATTGATACTTCCGTATGTTACATCTTGGGGAAAAGGAACGAGAAATTTTTTAAGGAAATAAACGAGGAGGCACGATTGTTCGATTCCTTTGTGGTCTTTGACCATCCTAGGTATATCGTTCAGTATAAGGGTAAACAAAAGGAAGCATATATTGAGAAGTATTTAAAGGAACTGAAGAGAGTTTAAAAGGAAGAAAAAATACCAATGCAAGACATTCCTCATGTTTTAAACTTAGTATCGGGGTCACCTTTGTACCGTTTAAATCATTCAATGAACATAGTCAACAATGAAGAAACCTCTTTTGAACGTTTTGGCAAGTAATAGAATGGAGCTATATACTGATAGATTAATAATAGATGAGGCGACTATCACGGATGCCGATTTCTTTTTTCAACTCTTGAATAGTCCAACGTGGTTGGAACATATCGGGGACCGTGAGATAAAAAATAAGGAAGATGCTGTTTGTTATATTGAAGGAAGGTTAATGAAATCTTACCGTGAAAATGGATTCGGACTTTGGAAAGTCTCGTTAAAGGAATCGATCAAACCCATTGGAATCTGTGGATTTTTGCAACGGGATTATCTGGATGCTCCTGATATTGGTTTTGCCATGTTACCTGAATTTGAAGGGTTCGGTTATATGATGGAAGCGTCCTTGGCGGTTATGCAATTCGGAAAGAATACCCTGGGTTTTACCAAAATCCTTGCGGTTACTACAGAAGATAACGAGCGCTCGAAAAAATTACTAACCAGATTGAACTTAATGGAAGTTGGACCTGTAAAGGCCCATGATAAGGGCCTTCCTTTTTTACTGTTCACAAATCAAATCCAGTAAAGGGAATAATCTTTTATCCTAAAATTTCTCGGTCCCTTAAAAAAGGTTGGCGATAGGAACGTTTGCCCGTGGCTTTGTATATGGCGTTGGCAAGGGCCGCAAAAACAGGAGGAAAGCTGGGTTCTCCCAATCCCGTAGGATTAATTTTGTTTTGAACAAAATGCACGTCTATTTCCTTGGGGGCCTCGCCCATCCGAATCATGCGGTAGGTGTCAAAATTATTTTGCTGGGGAACACCGTCCTTAAAAGTAATTTCCCCATAGAGCGCATTTCCTATCCCATCAACAATACCACCCTCGACGAGATTAATGGCTGCATCTGGATTGATGACGATGCCACAATCGACGGCGCAGGTTACTTTTTCTATTACGGGTTTATTATTCTCCCATTTGAGGTCCAATACTTGTGCTGCGTAGGAATTATGGCAAAAATAGGCGGCAACTCCTCGGGACAATCCCTTCTTGTTTTCCCAACCCGATTTTTCCTTGACCAATTTCAGTACCCCTGTATAGCGCTCGGGCTCATAGTCGTTGTTTTCTCCAACCGGATTGTTTTGGGCTCGTTCCAATAATTCCAATCGGAAATCAATGGGGTCCTTTCCGGCCGCTTCGGCTACTTCATCCAAAAAGGATTGTTCGGCACAAGCGATAAAATTGGAACTGGGCGCCCTGAAAGAACCTACCGTTATATTGGAATCTATAGTCCAATCCTCGGCCAAATAGTGTTCCACGGCACCTGCGGGAAATCTGTTTTCATGCAAAGGGCTTTGAGGGATACCGCCCGCAATCACATGAAAGGCGATGAGGTTGTTATCGGCATCCAAACCTGCCCTATACGTAGCTTGGTAGGAGGGACGGTAGATTCCATCCGTCATATCATCTTCCCGTGAGTAAATCAGTTTAACCGGAGCTTTCATTTTTTGGGAAATGAGAGCCGCTTCCACGAGCCAGTGTGCATAGGACCTGCGTCCATAACCCCCGCCCAAACGGGTCATTTGAATATCGATATTTTCAATGGGCATACCTAATCTGGCCGAGAGGGTCTGTTCCGTCAATTCCGGTTTTTGCAATGGACCAATGAGCACTGCCTTATCATCCGTGACATTAGCGAAAAAGTTCATAGGCTCCATACAATTGTGGGCAAGAAAGGGAGCGGTATAGGTGGCCTCGATAACCTTCGTGGCATTTTTGAAGGCCATTTCCGGATTACCATCCCTACGTTTAACGGTAGCCTTTTTGGAGGCTAGGCCTTCCATTTGTGCATAATGTTTGGAGGTGCTTTCCAATCCGGCGGGGGTATGTTCCTTCCATTTTCGGCCAAATCGGTCTCTGTTGTCCGTACTGCTTTCTATTGGTTCACATTCTATTTTCAAGACCTTTTTGGCATTCATGACTTCCCATGTGGAATTACCTACAATAACCGCTACTTCGTTAAAGGTCCGCGTATCAAAGAAGGCCTTTTCATAGTCGTCGTTGAAAACCTTTATGGTAAAAATATCTTGGATGCCCGGCATGTTTTTCGCTGTGCTATCATCGATGGATGTTAGCTTTAATCCGAAAGCAGGCGGATGTACGATCATGGCGGTCAGCATGCCCTCTTTATAGGTGTCTACCCCAAATAGAGGTTTTCCGGTAACTATTTTGTGTCCGTCCACATTTTTTTGTGAGGTACCAATGATTGTAAAATCCTTGATGTCCTTTAGAGTAACTTCTTTTGGAACTTCCAACTGCGCTGCAGCTGAAGCCATTTCACCGTAGGAGATACTTTTATCGCTACCATTATGTCGCAATATTCCGTTTTCGGCAATAATTTCATCGATCGGTACTTGCCAAGCTTGGGACACCGCGGTCACCAACATGGCTTTTGCCGAAGCGCCGGCCATACGGAGTCCGTCCCAACCGCGACGGATGGATTGGCTTCCTCCCAAAAATTGGAAGGAAAAGGCATTTGTGTCCAACGGTGCTTGTTCAACAATGACATCCTTCCAGTCTACTCCAAGTTCATCGGCTACGATCATGGGCATGGAGGTCTTTACATTTTGGCCCCCTTCCGGATTGGGTGATAGAATGGTCACCTGACCATTGTCCGCTATTTTTAAGTATCCATTGATTTTAAACCATTCTTTGGGTAGTTGGTTCACTTCTTCAGTAGACATTTTGCAGGAAGCCAACCAGCTAAAGCCCAACACCAATCCGCCACCGGCCAAGGTGCTGTTCTTTATAAAAGATCGTCGGCCTATTTTGGTATTAACGGTATTCATGCTTTTGGGGTATTAACTATGGTCATTATCCTCTTATCCAACCAATGGCTGTTTGCCCGTTATAAAGGGTTGCTGATAGTGCCGTTGCCCCGTGGCTTTATAGAGGGCGTTTGCCAAAGCTCCGAAAATAGGAGGAAAGGGTGGCTCACCCAGGCCAGTGGGGTCTATTTCATTCTTTACAAAATGCACATCGATGGTTTCAGGTGCCTCCTTAAACCGAATCATTTTGTAGGTGTCAAAGTTTTTATGGTCGGGAACACCGTTTGTGAAGGTCATTTCCCCAAATAGGGCGTTTCCTATCCCATCAACGATGCCGCCTTCGGCCATATTAATCGCGAAATCTGGGTTTATGACGATACCACAGTCGATTGCTGCCGTTACCTTTTCCATTTTGGGCATTTCACCGTCCATGGATAACTCCAAGACTTGCGCTACATAACTGTTATGGCAGAAATAAGCTGAAACCCCTCTATGGATTCCCGGTTTTTGACTTTCGTTCCAACCGGATTTTTCCTTTACCAATTCCAATACCCCTGCATAGCGTTCCGCTTCGTAGTCATTGTTTTCGCCTACAGGATTCTTTATGGCCCTATCCAAAAGCTCCAATCTAAAATCAATAGGGTCTTTCCCCATCAATTCTGCCAATTCGTCTAAAAAAGACTGTTCTGCCCCGGCAATAAAATTAGATCTGGGTGCCCTAAAGGCCCCTATGGTTATGTTGGATTCCAACGCCCATCCTTCGGCCAAATAATTTTCAATGGCTCCTGCCGGAAAACGGTTTGCCGCAACGGGATGCTCAGGGATTCCACCTCCGCGGACATGGAAACCTATGAGGTTGTTGTCCTTATCCAAGGCAGCCCTATAGGTTGCGGTGTAGGTAGGCCTGTATATTCCGTAGGTCATATCGTCTTCTCGGGTATAGACCAATTTCACCGGTGCCTTTATTTTTTGGGAAATAACGGCTGCCTCTACCAAATGGTGACCGTAGGCCCTTTGACCAAAACCGCCCCCCATACGGGTCAGGTTTATATGTATGTTGTCCTCAGGAAGCCCCAATCTGGCTTTCAATGTACCGGAAATAAGCTCAGGTGCCTGAATCGGTGCATGCAGAACAGCCTCATTTTCTGTCACGTGTGCAAAGCAAGTGACCGGTTCCATGCAATTATGGGCCAAATAAGGCGCGGTATAGGTTCGCTCCAATATTTTGTCCGCGTTTTGAAATGCCGCTTCGGGGTTTCCATCCCTTCTCAGGACATTCGCTTTTTTCAGGGACATTTCTTCCATTTTTGCATAATGATCGCTGGTACTTTCAAGTCCGGCAGGTACTTTGACAGTGGTTTTGCCCCTAAAACCGGCCATCACGAATTCAGAATCCGAAATTGGTTCCAGCTCCATTTTCAATTCCTTCTTTGCCTGCATCACCTCCCAAGTACTATTTCCAACAACTACGGCGATTTCGTCATGTGTAAATACATCGAAGCCATTACGATCGTAGTTTTCGGGAATGGCATTTATGGTAAACACATCCTTAATTCCTGGCATTGATTTCGCTGCCGAACCATCCAAAGATTTAATCTTCATACCAAAAGGAGGAAGTGCGACCATGGCCACTAACATGCCTTCTTCCTGTAGGTCTATGGTAAAAAGTGATTTTCCGGTAATAATGTTTTTGGTATCGACATTCTTTTTGGAAACACCTACAATCTTAAAATCGCTCACGGCCTTTAAAGGAATTTCTTTTTCCTCGGGAATAACAATATTCTTTGCCAGTGAGGCCAATACACCATACGATAATTCCTGACCACTAGCTTCGTGGTGAACGGTTCCATTATTGGCGCTCAATTCATCTACTGGCACGTTCCATTGTTGGGCAGCTGCCATAAGCAACATTTGTCGGGCGGTTGCTCCGGCCAACCTTAGACCTGGCCAACCTCTTCGGACCCCTTGGCTTCCACCTGTAAATTGCCTGTCGAATTTCTCGGGGTGGAAATTTGCTTGTTCAATGATGACCATTTTCCAATCCACATCCAATTCCTCGGCCAAAATCATGGGGAGGGAGGTTTTTACATTGGAACCGAATTCCGGATTGGGCGCCATTAAGGTCACCACCCCGTTTTCGCCTATTTTGATATAGCTGTTGAATTCTGACCATTCCTTGGGCATTTCCAAGGCCATCTCCAGCTCTTTTTCAGATACTGCCTTGGGTTTACAGGAATTCAACCAACTAAAACCAATGATCAATCCGCCGCTGGCCAGACCGGTATTTTTTAGAAATGCTCTTCTTCCTAGTGGTGTTTTTACGTGTGTCATGGTTTTTGTTTTTAGGCTATTTTGCTATTAGCCGCCATTTTGATGGCTTTTTTGATTCGGATATAGGTACCGCAGCGACAAATGTTTCCGTTCATGGCAGCTTCAATCTCTTCATCTGAAGGGTTGGGATTCCTTTTTAATAAGGCGGACGCGGACATTATCTGTCCCGCTTGGCAGTAGCCACACTGGGGAACATCCACTTCCAACCACGCTTTTTGCACAGGATGGTCGCCGTTTTCCGATAGCCCTTCGATAGTTGTTATTTCTTTGTCGGCAACTGCCGAAACTGGCAATTGACACGAACGAACTGCATTGCCATCTAAGTGTATGGTACAGGCACCACATTGTGCGATACCGCAACCGTATTTCGTGCCGACCAATTTGATGTGGTCTCGTAAAACCCAAAGCATGGGGGTGGATGGATCTACATCTACGCTGTGTTCCTCACCGTTTATGTTTAAATTGAAAGTTGCCATAAAAAGAATGTTTATCTAAAATTATAACTAATATTTTTCTTTTGTAGAAGTAAATCAGGACTCTTTATAGGCTCTCGTGTTAAATTTCTATCGGATATAAATATTTGAAAATCAATTTTTTAATTATCGATACAAGTTTTTGTTTGATTCTATCCGCATAGATTGACATTTACTTTTGTAGAACAGGCATACTACCTAACTAAATTGGATTATAAGGTACGATTTTTTTCATCCACAAATTAATGTTCGATTTCATGGGTGTCACGTACACTGCTAAAGGTCAGGTCAAGCAATTTCCAGTCGCCCTCTTCTTTTTTATAGAATTCCGTTACAGTAAACTCCGTAGTAACATCGTTTCCCCTTACATGGGCAGTAAGCGTAATACGGTTCCAAAGTACCACAGTATCATCCCCAAAGGTCTCTACTGCAACATCATGTACCTCGGCATTTTTGTACCAAATGCTTCCTGTCTTAATTATTTCAAGTTCCCTGTCCTTTTTCCAGGATCCACTCATGTGTACAAATTTTGATTTGTCATGGAACAGGTCGGCCAGTTTGTCAACATCCTTGTCTGCCATCCATTGCCATTTTTGTTTGGATAGTTCCTTGATTTCATTTTCAATCGTGCCATTTTGGGCAAACGTATTGGCGCTACTTACTACTAAAAAAAGTGCGAATACTAAATTTTTCATTTTGTGTGTGTTAAAGGGTTTGCTTTTAAAATTTTATCAGAGATAAAAAATCGCTCGTTGAACTCGACATAAACAAGCATTTCAAACTTAGGAATTATTTAGAACGGGTAAGTTACCTTATTTATGGAATAACGTACCATTTTTACTGATTTTGAAGTGCTAAATGGTTTGTTCACAAAACTTTAACTACTTTCGGAGAAAGTAAAATATCGTATGGCCTCAATTAAAGATTTGGTAAAAGTGGATGATTATTGTTCCAAATTTAATCTATCGACCTTACACCCCCTCGTAAGTGTTCATGATCTTTCTGAAGGTATTATGGATGGACAGGATAATGCGGAGGCTGTCCGCTACCATTTCTATGGAATTTTCCTGAAACAAGGGGAGGGCTGTATTTTAAGATATGGTCGCCAAAACTATGACTACCAAGATGGGACCTTGGTTTTTTTGGCACCTGGACAAGTAGTGAATGTTGGGCATATCGATGCAAGTTTTAAACCATCGGGCCATGCGCTTTTGTTTCATCCAGATTTGCTTTATGGAACCCATTTGGCAAAAACAATCAGCGATTATGGATTTTTCTCTTATCTATCTCATGAAGCACTTCATATCTCAAAAAAGGAAAGGCAATTGGTGTTGGATCTTTTTGATAAGATTCGAACGGAGCTTTCATACGGAATAGACAAGCACAGTAAGGAACTTGTAGTCGCCAGTATTGAACTATTTTTGAAATACTGCATGAGGTTCTACGATCGGCAGTTCATTACCCGGGAAAAGGAAAATCTTGGGGTGATTCAGAGGTTTGACATTTCCTTGAATTCTTATTTCCAAACTGGTAAGGCCAAGGAGTTGGGAACCCCATCGGTCAGCTATTTCGCAGAGGAACAAAATTTGTCTTCCAATTATTTTGGCGACTTGGTCAAAAAAGAAACTGGGTATTCCGCTCAAGAGTACATTCAGAATCGGCTAATCGATGTAGCAAAAGAGAAAGTGTTCGACCCCGGTAAATCAGTTAGTGAAATCGCCTACGAATTGGGTTTTAAATATCCGCAACATTTTTCTCGTCTTTTTAAGAATAAGGTGGGCCATTCTCCTCAAGAGTTTAGGCAATTGAATTGATTGTTCACTTTACTGATAATAAAAAAGTGTCCGTGGATTTTCCATGGACACTTTTTAAATTACGGCCGTGGGGTCGTAACGGTAATACCTAGCAATAGGCCAAGCAATATGTTATCCCACTATTTCTTTTTCAAGGATAAATGGTTGATTGTAGACACGTTTTCCGGTAGCCTTATACATAGCATTTGCCAATGCCCCGATGACCGGTGGCAACGAAGGTTCTCCCAGTCCGGTAGGGTCTATACCGTTGTCCACAAAATAGGATTCTATCTGTTTGGGCGCCTCACTATTTCTGATTAAATGATAGGAGTCGAAATTCTGCTGCTGGGGAACTCCGTCCTCAAAGGTCATTTGAGAATAAGTAGCGTGTCCAATACCATCAATAATACCCCCTTCAATCTGGTTTTTGGCACTGATTGGGTTGATTACAATTCCACAATCAACGGCACAGACAACCTTGTCTACCATAGGTTTATTACCGTCCATGGTAAGATCCAATACCTGGGCTACATAGGAATTGTGGCAGTAATATGCCGAAACTCCCCTTGCTTTTCCATCATTGGTATTACCCCAGTTAGATTTCTCTTTGGCAAGTTTTAATACTCCTGCATAGCGTTCCGGGTCATAATCATTTTTCTCAGGTGGTCCCACGGGGTCTTTTATGGCCCTGTCGAACAATTCCAAACGGAATTCGATGGGGTCTTTTCCCGCCAATTCGGCTACCTCGTCCATAAAGGACTGCTCCGCACCGGCCATAAAGTTGGATCTAGGTGCCCTCCATGCCCCGGTGGTAATTTTGGTCTGGAGACTTGTTTTTTCGGCCAAATAATTATCTACCGCACCCGCAGGGAATCTATCTTCAAATACTAAATCGTCATTGGTACCAACTCCCTTCACGGACCAGGCTATTAGATTGTTGTCCTTATCCAACCCGGCCTTGAACCTTACTTTGTAAGCCGGTCTGTAGGTCCCTTGGGTCATATCGTCCTCACGGGTATACACCAATTTTATCGGTGCCTGCACCTTTTTGGAAATAACGGCTGCCTCTACACCAAAGTGTCCGTAGAGCCTACGCCCAAATCCACCACCCATACGGGTCATGCCAACATCTATTTTATCAATGGGCAATCCTAATACCGAGGATAAGGTCTTTTCCAAAAACTCAGGAGTCTGTATAGGACCTTTGACTTCGGCCTTATCCGCAGTTACGTTGGCAAAAAAGTTCATGGGTTCCATGGTGTTGTGCGCCAAGAATGGAGCACTGTAGGTTCGTTCTATTACTTTAGCGGCCCCTTTTATGGCCTTGTTAAAATCACCGTCGCTTCTAGCAGGTGCCTCAACTGGAGCCTCTATCAGTTTCTCGAGGTCCTCTTCGTAGGATGCCGTGCTTTCCAAGTCGGACGGGCTTTCCCATTCTACCTTCAACGCTTTTTTGGCCTGCATACATTGCCAGGTACTTTCACCAACAACGGCTACCAATTCAGCGATTCCTCCACCATCAGACCATTGTTTTTCAACACCTTCCGGATATACTTCCACTGGAAATACATCTACGATTCCCGGCATAGATTTAACGGACTCCGCATCCATGGATTTATAGGTTTGACCAAAGGCGGGGGGATGTATGATCATAGCCGTTAACATACCTTCTTCCTGAACATCGATTCCAAACAGTGGTTTTCCGGTGACTATTTTTGGTCCGTCCACATTTAATCGGTCCGTACCTATTATCGTAAAATCTTTAATATCCTTTAATTCCACTTCTTCCGGAACTTCAATGTTTTCTGGTGGGTCGTTGGGAGAAGTGACCCCAACAGCGGCGGATGCCATTTCCCCATACCCTGCAGATTTGTTGCTGGCTTTGTGATAGAGAGTGCCATTAGAGGTGGTAATTTCACTTTCTGGAACTTCCCATGCCTTGGCGGCTGCCTGTTTCAACATTTTTCTGGCCGTAGCCCCCGCCATACGTAATCCTTCCCAACCAGCCCTAATGGATTGACTACCACCGGCCAATTGGCGCTGGAAAACATCTAAATTTAAAGGTGCCTGTTCTACGATTACATTTTTCCAATCCACATCCAATTCGTCAGCTACTATCATGGGCATGGCCGTTTTTACGTTTTGGCCTATTTCCGGATTGGGTGACATAATGGTCACCATGCCATTGTCCCCTATCTTTAGAAATCCATTAATTTCAAACCATTCCTTGGGAAGACTGTTTACTTCTTCGGGTGTCATTTTACAGGAGGCCAGCCAACTAAAACCAACCATCATTCCGCCTCCAGCGAGTGCGGAAGTCCTAATAAAGGAACGTCTACCTATTTTTGTTTTTACAAGTGTCATTTTTTTAAGTTTTTACCTGGTTCGAGTTATGCATTCTGTGTCGCCGAGGCGGCCGTTTTTATAGCCTTCTTTATACGCACATAGGTTCCACATCTGCAGATATTTCCGTTCATGGCCGCTTCTATTTCTTCATCCGAAGGGGAAGGGTTCCTTTTTAATAGGGCCGATGCACTCATTATCTGTCCCGCCTGACAATATCCGCACTGGGGAACATCAATTTCCAACCAAGCTTGCTGTACTGGATGGTCGCCGTTATCGGACAACCCTTCTATGGTTGTGATTTCTTGGTCGCCTACAGATGAAATTGGTAATTGACAGGAGCGGACCGCATTATCTCCCAGGTGAACGGTGCAGGCCCCACATTGGGCAATACCGCAACCGTATTTGGTGCCTACCAATTTGAGATGGTCCCTAAGCACCCAGAGCATGGGTGTATTTTCGTCCACATCGACCTCTTGGGTCTTTCCGTTTATTTTTAAGCTGAATTTTGACATAATGAGTTTGTTTTGAATCGGATGTTTCAAGATAAGAAATAATCACTAGTAATGGAACAAGTAACGTGTAAGATTAACATTATTTATCAACTTAATTTTAATCATTGGAAAGATACACACTATGAAGGGGTTGCATCGCCTCATTTTTTCGCTATTTGAGTTTTTCTTAGATTGCCCAAGGTTCCATTTTAAGTCCTCAACCCTTAATTTTAATTATCTTAGCGTCATGCTTTCCAAAAAAACAAAATACGGACTAAAGGCACTGGCCTATTTGGGAAACCAAAAAGACAGAAAGCCCGTTCAGATTTCCGAAATTTCAGCGCATGAGAACATCTCCCAGAAGTTTTTGGAAAGTATTTTATTAAGTCTTCGCAAGTCGGGTTTCCTGAGTTCCAAAAAAGGTAAAGGTGGGGGATATTATCTTTTAAAGAATCCAGACCAAATTTACATGACCGATGTTATGCGGGTACTGGAAGGCCCCATAGCCATGGTACCCTGTGTAAGCCTTAATTTTTATGAAAGCTGCGACGACTGCCCGGATGAAGCGCGTTGCTCCGTCCACAAACTGATGCTCCAAGTGCGGGATAGTGCCCTTACGGTATACCGAAACAATACCTTGCAGGATATTCTTTGCGATACTCCCAAGGATGTAAAATAGGATATTCCCAAAAGGAATCCATGTTGAGAATATCTTATTTTTAGCCTACTTTTGTTAATAATCTACTAAATCTATAGGGTAAATTAATATTTTTAGGATTTCATTATTGACAGGTAAAATTTAAATTCTATTTTTGAAAACTCTACTAAGTAAGTAGGGTAATAAAATTTAGTATTTAGATGATTGCAGATCAACTTGTTTTAGATAGGAAGACCACAAAAACAACCTACGCCGAGGATAAAAAATCCGAAAAGCCCATTCGTAGTATTGCCAAGGCATTTAGCTGGCGAATCATAGGAACTCTGGACACCCTTGTTATTTCATACATTCTTACGGGTAAGATTTCAATTGCGGCATCCATAGCCTCAATAGATTTTGTCACGAAAATGATTCTCTATTTTTTCCATGAAAGGTTGTGGAACTTAATAAAATGGGGCAAATAAATAAGGTATGGCATTTACAACATCTCAAATTCAACAATTGAACGCCCAATTCAAGGGTATACCACCAGAGGAAATCATCTCTTGGGCCGTAAAACATGGTAATACGCCAGTGGTTACTACCAATTTTAGGCCTTATGAAGTCGCTATTTTACATGCGGTATCGCAAGTAAGTCAGGATATTCCTGTGATTTGGTGCGATACGGGGTACAATACCCCAAAGACCTACAAACATGCGGAGGAGCTAATTGAAAGGTTACAGTTGAACATCAAACTATATGTTCCAAGACAGACCTCTGCCCATAGGGATGCCATAATGGGAATTCCACAAATTGATGATCCCCTCCATGAGGAATTTACCAAGCAGGTGAAATTGGAACCTTTTGCCAGGGCCATGTCCGACTTTAAGCCGGATGTTTGGTTTACGAACTTGCGCAAAGGTCAGACAGCCCTGCGCGATAGTTTGGATATATTAAGTTTGAGCAAGGACGGAGTGCTAAAAGTGAGTCCTTTCTATCATTATAGTGATACCCAATTAGATACCTATTTAAGGAAGTTCGATCTTCCCAATGAACATAACTATTTTGATCCCACTAAGGTTTTGGCCAATAGGGAGTGCGGATTACATACATAAAAAATATCTATGGAAGTTAAAGAATTGGAAGTGCCAACGGAAATCATTGAGAATACTGCCCATATCAATGCCTTAGAGAACGAGGCCATTTATATTTTGAGGGAGGTTGCGGCACAATTTGAAAAACCCGTTTTATTGTTTTCTGGAGGAAAGGACTCGATTACTTTGGTAAGGTTGGCCCAAAAGGCCTTCTGGCCCGCTAAAATTCCCTTTCCCTTGATGCATATCGACACGGGACATAATTTTCCTGAGACCATAGAATTTAGAGATCGCTTGGTGAAGGAACTGGGATTGGAACTTATCGTTAGAAATGTTCAGGACTCCATTGATCAGGGAAAGGTCAAGGAGGAATCCGGAAGATATTCTAGCAGAAACAGTTTGCAAACCACCACATTATTGGATGCCATTGAAGAGTTTAAGTTCGATGCTTGTATTGGTGGCGCCCGTAGGGATGAGGAAAAAGCAAGGGCCAAGGAAAGGATATTTTCTGTTCGTGACGATTTTGGACAATGGGACGAAAGAAACCAAAGACCGGAATTGTTCGATATGTTAAACGGTCAGATTGAGTTGGGTCAGAACGTACGTGTTTTCCCTATTTCCAACTGGACGGAGCTAGATGTTTGGTCCTATATAAAGGATGAAGGCATAGAGATACCTTCCATCTATTTTGCACATAAGCGTAAGACCTTTCTTAGGGACGGTATGATATGGTCTGCCGAAGATGGAATTGTATTCAGGGACGAGGATGAGGTTGTGGAAGAACGAATGGTTCGTTTTAGAACGGTAGGGGATATGTCCTGTACAGCGGCCGTTCTATCTGATGCCATAAGTATAGATAAGGTGGTAGCGGAAATTAGGGATTCTTCCATTTCAGAACGAGGTGCTCGTATAGACGACAAGCGTTCCGAAGCGGCCATGGAAAAAAGAAAACAACAAGGATATTTTTAATCTGGTTGATAGTAATTGGTTCTTCGTTGATAGTATTCTTCGAATATCACCAACAACTATGAACTAACAACGAAAAACGAAATTGGAAGTACTAAAAATAGCAACGGCAGGTAGTGTAGATGATGGTAAAAGTACCTTGATTGGAAGGATACTTTACGATACCAAATCCCTGACTTCGGATAAACTCGAAGCCATAGAAAGGACCAGTAAGCAAAAAGGATATGATTATTTGGATTTTTCCTTGGCTACGGATGGGTTGGTAGCCGAGCGGGAGCAGGGAATTACCATAGATGTAGCCCATATCTATTTTTCCACTGCGAAGAAAAGCTATATCATCGCCGATACCCCAGGACATGTGGAATATACCCGAAATATGGTAACGGGTGCCTCTACCTCTCAGGCGGCCATTATATTGATCGATGCCCGCAAAGGGGTCATTGAGCAGACCAACAGGCATTTTTTCATCAATAATCTTCTACGTATAAAGGAAGTAGTGGTAGCCATCAATAAAATGGATCTGGTCGATTTTTCGGAAGAGCGATACAATGAAATTAAGGCTGATTTTGAAAAATTGATGGAAAAGCGGGATTACGCCGATCAAAAAATCACGTTTGTTCCGGTGAGTGCCCTTAAGGGGGATAATGTGGTGAATAAATCCGCAAATACTCCGTGGTACAAAGGGGAAACCTTGTTGGAGCATTTGGAAGGACTGGATTTGGCAGCCGTTTCCAATGTAGGTACGCCGCGCTTTCCAGTGCAATATGTCATTCGTCCAAAAACGGAGGAGCATCATGATTTTAGGGGATTTGCAGGTAAGGTTTACGGTGGCGAGTTGAGTGTAGGGGATGAGGTTATCGCACTACCTTCCCAAACAAGGTCGAGAATCAAGGAGATTTATGTATACGATAAAAAATATAAAACGGCTTCGAGAAGATCATCTGTGACCATTACGTTGGAAGACGAAATTAATTTAAGCAGGGGTGATATGTTGGTCAAAGCGAATGACTTACCCACGATTGAAAAGCAATTTACCGCGACCATCTCTTGGATGGATTCCAAGCCGTTGACGGCAGGGAACAAATATGTGGTGCAACATGGGGTCAATAAAGTATTGGCCAAGGTAGATCAAGTGCATCATAAGATTGCGCCGGATTATTCCGGGGTGGATGCGGAAGCCCAGTCGTTGGATATGAACGATATTGCCGAGGTGAGTTTTAGATTGAATAAACCTATATTTTATGATAAGTTCAAGAATCATAGGACCAATGGTTCCTTTATTCTAATCGATACACAATCAAATAATACGGTAGGGGCCGGTTTTATAAGTTAGTCCTAAATTTCTTCAATGAATTAAAGGTTCAAGATAATTTTGAATTAAAACATATAAAGCCGATAGGGTTAATATTATAATAAAGGAAGCGGGACAAGATCAAATTAAAAATAGCAATGCAAAGTTTTAGAACAGAAATAGAAAATCCTATTGTTGAAAAGGATATCCTAGAGTTGGAACGAAAGATTCATGAATTCCATGGAGGTAAGCTGGATGAGGAGAAATTTCGAAGTCTTCGCTTGGCCAGGGGAGTTTATGGACAGCGTCAACCAGGGGTTCAGATGATCAGGATAAAGTTGCCTTACGGAAAGGTAACATCTAAACAATTGCATCGTATTTGTGAGGTTTCGGATGAATATTCTAGGGGAAGACTTCATATCACTACTAGACAGGATATTCAAATTCATTATGTGGATTTGAACAGGACCCCAGAGTTATGGGCCGAGTTGGAAAAGGATGATATTACCCTCAGGGAAGCCTGTGGTAATACGGTACGCAATGTAACGGCCAGCGAAACCGCAGGAATCGATATAAACGAGCCTTTTGATGTATCGCCCTATGCTCACGCACTTTTTCAATATTTTTTAAGAAATCCTGTGAGTCAGGAAATGGGACGAAAGTTTAAGGTATCCTTTTCCGCTTCGGATGAAGATACTGGACTTTCCTACATGCACGACCTTGGTTTTATAGCCAAAATCAAAGAGGGTATTAAAGGTTTTAAGGTTATGCTTGGTGGGGGATTGGGATCTCAACCGAGGCATGCGGATGTTTTATATGAGTTTTTGCCCTCGGATAAAATAATTCCTTTGATGGAAGTAGTGGTACGTGTTTTTGACCGCTTTGGAGAACGAAAAAGCAGGGCAAAAGCCAGGCTGAAGTTCTTATTAAAAGATGTGGGCTTGGATGGTTTTAGAAAACTGATTGATGAAGAATGCAAGGCAATTCCTTTTAAAACCTATCCCATTGATGCTTTAGCATACCCTAAGATAAAAGTTTCCGAACTCGAAGCTCCAATAGCAGATATCGACGATATCAAGGAATTTGAAAAATGGAAGTCTACCAACATCGTACCACAGAAGCAAGGTGGTTTTGTGGCAATAGGAATTAAGGTTCTTTTGGGAGATTTTTACACGGACAAGGCCAGATTGTTAGCGGATTTGGTACAGAAATATGCTGCGGGGGAATTCCGGTTGACCTTGAGACAAAACATATTGATTCCCTATGTAAAGGAGGATGCCATTCCATTTTTCTACACGGAACTAAAAAAATTAGGCTTTGCGGAGGCCGGTTATAATAAGGCCTTGGATATTACCGCCTGTCCCGGAACGGATACCTGCAACCTGGGTATTGCGAGTAGTACGGGAATAGCGGAAGAGTTGGAACGGGTGATAAAAGCAGAATATCCACAATATATTGAGAATCCGGATGTGGTTATTAAAATAAGCGGCTGTATGAATGCCTGTGGGCAGCACAATATGGCCAATATAGGTTTCCAGGGGATGTCGGTCCGCACTAAGGACAAATTAGTGGCCCCGGCCCTACAGGTATTGTTAGGTGGAGGAAACGACGGTAACGGAAATGGCCGTTTTGCGGATAAGGTTGTAAAAGTGCCAAGCAAGAGGGGACCTGAAGCATTACGATTGATATTGGACGATTTTGATGCTAACGGTAACGGGAAAACCTTTCCGGATTATTATGCCGAAAAAGGACAAATGTATTTCTACGATTTCTTGACCCATTTATCCAGTGTCGATGATTTAACTGCCGATGATTTTATTGATTGGGGAAATACTGAAAAATATGAAAAAGCTATCGGAGTTGGTGAATGCGCAGGGGTAGTCATTGATTTGATAGCCACCTTACTTTTTGAAAGTGAGGAAAAAATTCAGAATGCCCAAGAGAAATTTGAGGAGGAAAAATGGGCTGCCAGTATTTATTATGCCTATGCCTCAATGGTCAATTCGGCCAAGGCCTTATTGACATCAGAAAATACCAAAGTGAACACCCACGCCAGTATTATCAAAGATTTTGATGAGAAGTTTGTTGCCGATGGTAGAATCGAGGTTTCGGGTGGTTTTGAGAACATGGTTTTGCAAATCAACAAAAATGAGCCTACGAAAGAATTTGCCACATCCTATTTGAAAAATGCAAGATTGTTTTTAGAAACCGTTGAAAAGTATAGGGAACGAGAATTAGCGCAAGTTTAAAATGCAGTTTAACAAACAACCCAATCAAAAAACAATCGCAGCGGCAGTAAACACTCCCTTCCAAACGGGGGGGAGGTTAACTGTTGTGGGAGCAGGACCGGGTGACCCTGAATTGATTACCGTTAAGGCAATAAAGGCCCTTCAAAGCGCCGATGTAGTTTTGTATGATGCTCTTGTTAACGAAGAGCTTTTACAATATGCCCCAAAAGTAGAAAAGATATTCGTTGGAAAAAGAAAAGGTTGTTACACCTATCAACAGGACCAAATAAACGAGCTTATTGTTTCCAGGGCCAAATCCCACGGGCACGTAGTCCGGCTAAAAGGAGGTGATCCCTTTGTTTTCGGCCGTGGTGCGGAGGAAATGGAATTTGCAGCTTTCCACGGTCTGGAAACGGCAATGGTTCCCGGAATTTCGTCCGGTTTAAGTGTGCCGGCCTATCAAAATATCCCAGTTACTAAAAGAGGGGCTTCGGAGAGTTTTTGGGTCATTACGGGAACTACAAAACAGCATAAATTATCAGGAGACGTAGCCTTGGCAGCTAAAAGTAATGCTACGGTTGTCATTCTCATGGGAATGTCCAAATTACCCGAAATTGTTTCTTTTTTTAAAAAGGAAGGGAAGGACGAAACAGCTATTGCCATTATCCAAAATGGTACTTGGAAAGACGAGAAAATAGCGGTAGGGACTATTTCCAATATAGAAGACGAAGTAAAGAAGAATAGGTTGTCCAATCCTGCCATCATTATAATTGGTGAAGTGGTTGGACATCGGCAAAAGCTTATCGAAATAAAAAAACGATATGTAGATAGTAAAGAGTTAAAAGTTCTAAGTGAATAGATAAAAGATTTTTTTTATCTAAACAGCTAACTCCTAACCACTAAATCCTAATTAAGAAGTATGATAAAAACAGATATTGTAATCATAGGTGCAGGCCCAACAGGATTATTTACCGTATTTGAAGCAGGACTGCTAAAATTAAAATGCCATCTTATCGATGCATTGCCACAGCCTGGTGGTCAGTGCTCGGAGATTTATCCCAAAAAACCGATTTATGATATTCCAGCTTTTCCGGAAATATTGGCGGGTACATTAGTGGATAATCTTATGGAACAGATAAAGCCATTTGAAGCCGGATTTACCTTGGGAGAACGGGCGGAAACCTTGGACAAACAAGAAGATGGCTCCTACATAGTTACCACGAACAAAGGTACACAGCACCATGCACCCGTTGTGGTGATTGCAGGCGGTTTGGGCTCTTTCGAGCCAAGAAAGCCTCCCATTTCCAATATTGTGGATTTTGAGGATAAAGGCGTGGCTTATATGGTTAAGGACCCGGAGGTCTATCGTGGTAAAAAGGTGGTCATTGCCGGTGGAGGAGATTCTGCCCTAGATTGGGCCATTTTCTTGGCCGATGTCGCTTCGGAAGTATCCTTGGTTCACCGTAGAAATGAATTTCGAGGAGCCTTGGACTCCGTTGAGAAAGCATCGGAATTGGCCAAATTGGGTAAAATAAAATTATTCACGGAAGCCGAGGTTAAAAAATTATATGGTGATGAGAAGTTGGAAGCCGTTGTCATCAAACATAACGACGCCGAAAAGGGTGAAACCTACCTAGAGGTGGATAATTTTATTCCCCTTTTCGGACTTTCACCGAAATTGGGTCCAATCGGTAATTGGGGATTGGAAATTGAGAAGAATGCTATAAAGGTGAACAATGCCAAGGACTACCAAACCAATTTACCCGGTGTTTTCGCTATCGGTGACGTAAATACCTATGAAGGAAAGTTGAAATTGATTTTATCAGGGTTTCATGAGGCTGCCGTCATGTGTCAGTATGCGTATCAAATCATCAATCCCGGTAAGCGGTATGTTATGAAATATACTACTGTGGGTGGGGTAGAAGGATTTGACGGCTCCAAAAAAGAGGCTAAAAAAGAAGTGGTTCAAAGTATAGCATAGTAATTTTTAAAACGACTAAGGAACCCTTCAAGAATACTAATTGAAGGGTTTTTTGTTATGGAAAAGTCTTTACAAAAATGATTATTTGGTTTTGAACGGGTAGAGCCGTTACTTTGCCCCAGTTCTTTTAAAAACTGTATTGTTATCAAGAAAGGTGGAGGGAATAGACCCATTGAAGCCTTGGCAACCCTTAGTCTAGTCTGATTTGGTCAGTAGGTAAGTAGGTGCTACGTTCTATCCCGAATACTATCGGGAAAGATAACCCCAAAAGGCTTAGCCCAAATTCCTTGTCTTGATTCCTTGCGTAACTTTTAATTGATTTAAAATAGGAGGTTTTAACGTCCAACATGAAACAGAAATGAGCAATATAAAAGTAGAGCTTCAAAAGCGGATTTTAGTGTTAGATGGTGCCATGGGCACTATGTTGCAGCAATATAGGTTTACTGAGGATGATTTCCGAGGGAAGCGATTCAAGGATTGGCATATTGATGTTAAGGGTAACAACGATATGTTGGCACTTACCCAACCTGAGGCATTAGCGGAAGTGCATAGGAAATACTTAGAAGCAGGGGCGGATATCATTGAAACCAATACCTTTTCCAGCACCACCATCGCCATGGCGGATTATGAAATGCAGGATTTTGTGTATGACTTGAATTATGAATCTGCGGTCATCGCCAAAAAAGTTGCCGAAGAGTACACGTTGAAAACCCCCGAAAAACCACGTTTTGTGGCGGGTAGCATGGGGCCTACGAATAAAACAGCCAGTATGTCCCCGGATGTGAACGACTCCGGTTACAGGGCCATCACTTTTGAGGAATTACGCATTGCCTACAAGCAACAAGTTGAAGCCCTTTTAGATGGTGGTGTGGATGTTTTGTTGATAGAGACCATTACGGACACCTTAAATTGTAAGGCCGCTTTATTTGCTATAGAAGAAGTGAAAGAAGAACGAAATATAGACGTTCCTATCATGATAAGTGGGACGATTACGGATGCATCGGGCAGAACATTGACGGGTCAAACCGCGGAGGCATTTCTTATTAGCGTATCCCATATTCCTTTGTTAACTGTGGGATTCAACTGTGCCTTGGGAGCTAAGGACTTAGTGCCCCATTTAGAGGTCCTTTCCAAGAAGAGTGAGTTCGGAATCTCGGCCCATCCCAATGCCGGACTGCCCAATGCTTTTGGAGAATACGACCAAAATCCGGAACAAATGGCAAGTCAAATTAAGGAGTATCTGGATAAAGGGTTGATTAATATTATTGGGGGTTGTTGTGGAACTACGCCCGCCCATATTAAAGCAATTGCTGATTTGGTTAAGGATTACAAGCCAAGGCCATTAATGGTAGAGCAGGTGTAGATATGGAAAGTAAACAAAAAAAATACCTTAAACTAAGCGGTCTAGAACCTTTGGTGGTGACACCAGAAAGTAATTTTATTAATGTAGGGGAAAGGACCAATGTGGCAGGTTCCAAGAAATTTCTACGGCTGATAAAAGAGGAAAAATTTGAGGAAGCTTTGGATGTTGCCAGGGAACAGGTGGAAGGAGGAGCCCAAATTATCGATATCAACATGGACGATGGTCTGATTGATGGGAAAGCAGCCATGGTCAAGTTTTTGAACTTGGTCATTGCCGAACCTGATATTGCGCGCGTCCCCATCATGATCGATAGTTCCAAATGGGAAATTATAGAGGCAGGTCTTCAGGTTGTACAAGGTAAATGTGTGGTAAATTCCATAAGCTTGAAAGAGGGCGAAGCGGAATTCATACATCACGCCAAATTGATCAAGCGATATGGGGCTGCGGTCATCGTTATGGCTTTTGATGAGGTTGGCCAGGCAGACAATTACGAAAGACGTATTGAAATCGCCAAACGTTCCTATTATATTTTGGTGGACCAGGTTGGTTTTCCGCCAGAGGACATCATTTTCGACCTCAATATCTTCCCGGTTGCCACAGGTATGGATGAGCATAAACTCAATGCGCTAGACTTTATAAGAGCTACCAAGTGGGTACGAGAAAATTTACCGTATTGCAGTGTCAGTGGTGGTGTAAGTAATGTTTCTTTTTCATTTCGTGGTAATAATCCAGTTCGGGAGGCCATGCATTCGGTGTTTCTGTATCATGCGATAAAGGCTGGAATGAACATGGGTATCGTAAACCCTACGATGTTGGAGGTTTATGACGATATTCCCAAGGACCTTTTGGAGCACGTTGAGGATGTAATGTTGAATCGTAGAGAGGATGCAACCGAAAGATTGTTGGAATTTGCGGAATCCGTTGTAGGTAAGGCCAAGGAAAGCAAAGTGGATAATTCCTGGAGAGAGGAACCCTTACAGGAACGTATAACCAGGGCTTTGGTCAAAGGGATCGACCAGTATATTGAAGTGGATGTAGAGGAAGCCAGACAGGCATCGGACAAACCTATCGAAGTCATTGAAGGCCATTTGATGACCGGGATGAATGTCGTTGGAGATTTGTTCGGGAGCGGTAAAATGTTTTTGCCTCAAGTGGTGAAATCGGCGAGGGTCATGAAAAAAGCGGTTGCCTATTTGTTACCCTATATTGAAGAGGAGAAATTGGCCAATCCACAGGAAGGGGACTCAGAAGGCAATGGTAAAATACTGATGGCGACCGTAAAGGGGGATGTTCATGATATTGGAAAGAACATTGTCAGCGTTGTTTTGGCATGTAATAATTATGAGATTATCGATTTGGGGGTGATGGTACCACCGGAGAGAATCATTGCAGAGGCCATAGCACAAAAGGTGGATATTATTGGTCTTAGCGGATTGATTACACCTTCCTTGGATGAAATGGTACATTTGGCCAAGGAAATGCAGCGGAATAACTTAAGTATTCCCTTATTGATTGGTGGGGCAACCACCAGTAAAGCACATACGGCGGTAAAAATAGACCCACAATATAAGGAGGCCGTGGTCCATGTAAACGATGCCTCTAGGGCCGTAACGGTTGTTGGCGATCTTTTACAGAAAGAGACTTCGGCAGCCTATAAAATGAGAATTAAGGAAGACTATGATGACTTTAGGGATAAGTTTTTAAAGCGTTCCGTAAAGAAGGAATATAAAACGCTAGCGCAAGCCCGTGAGAATAGGTTTAAAATAGATTGGGGCAACGCTAAAATAAAAGAGCCTCAAATGCTGGGGACAAAGGTGATAGAAGATCAGGAACTGGATAAATTGGTTCCCTTTATTGATTGGACCCCGTTCTTTAGAAGCTGGGAATTGCATGGGAAATATCCTGATATTTTAACCGACAATATAGTAGGAAAAGAGGCGACCAATCTTTTTGCCGATGCCCAGGAAATGTTGCAGGAGATTTTGGACAAGAAACTATTGAAGGCAAAGGCCGTTTTTGGACTGTTTCCGGCAAATACTGTAAATGCTGATGATATCGAGGTCAAGAATCCAGATGACGGTACTACATACGTCTTTAGAACCCTAAGACAACAGTTACGGCGCCGTGAAGGCGTTGCAGATTATGCCTTGGCTGATTTTGTTGCACCAAAGGAAAGTGGAATCCAGGATTATGTAGGGACTTTCTGTGTTTCAACAGGTTTTGGTACCGCTGAGCTTGCAGCCGAATTTGAAAAGAATCTGGATGACTATAATTCCATTATGGTGAAGGCTCTTGCAGACCGTTTGGCCGAGGCCTTTGCGGAGTATTTGCATATGGAAGTGAGAACCAACTATTGGGGCTATGCCAAGGATGAGAATTTAAGCAATGAGGAATTGATCAAGGAATCGTATAAAGGAATTCGCCCGGCACCGGGATACCCGGCGTGTCCGGATCATTTGGAAAAACTGACCATTTGGGAATTACTTCAAGTAGAGGAAAGAATAGGGGTAAAGCTAACGGACAGTCTGGCCATGTGGCCGACAGCATCTGTGTCGGGATACTATTTTGCAAATCCGGAAGCAAAATATTTTGGTCTTGGAAAAATTAAGGAGGACCAAGTTGTCGATTTTGCCCAGAGAAAGGGAATCAGTTTGGAAAAGGCCAAAAAATGGCTTGCACCAAATATTGCGGATGATTGATTTGCTTTAGGGATTGAAGCGGCATCTTTTATAAATGGCAGATTTATAAAAATATAGTGTAAAGCCCGACCTTTAGGGAACGATAAAAAATAAAAGTGATAAGTTATCTAATAAATGAAAGTAACGGAACATATAGAACAGGCCAAGGGAAAGACCTTGTTTTCCTTTGAGTTGATACCGCCCGTCAAAGGAAGGAGCATACAGGAACTGTATGACAATATAGATCCCTTGATGGAATTTAAACCGCCCTTTATCGATGTGACTACATCCAGGGAAGAGTATGTGTATATTGACAAAGGTGGACTTTTGGAAAAGAAGGTGACCCGTATGAGACCAGGTACTGTGGGTATCTGTTCCTCCATTCAGCACAAATATCATGTGGATACGGTTCCCCATTTATTATGTGGTGGTTTTACCAAGGAAGAAACCGAGTATGTTTTGGTGGATTGTCATTATTTGGGCATAGATAACGTTATGGCCCTTCGGGGTGATTCTATGAAAGAGGAGAAATACTTTACCCCAACCGAAGGTGGGCATTGTTATGCCAAGGAGCTGGTTACCCAAATTCGGAATTTAAGCCACGGTGAATATTTGCATGAAACAATTACTTCTGATGACTATCCAGATTTCTGCATAGGTGTGGCAGGTTATCCAGAAAAGCATTTGGAGGCACCTTCATTGCAAACCGATTTAAAACGTCTGAAAGAAAAAGTGGATGCGGGGGCGGACTATGTGGTAACACAAATGTTTTTTGATAATCAGAAGTATTTTGAATTTGTGGAAGCTGCCAAAAATTTAGGTATTGATGTGCCCATAATACCTGGAATAAAACCTGTTGCGGTCAAAAGGCATTTGCAATTGTTACCTCAAGTATTTCGGATTGATATTCCGCAGGATTTAATCGAAGCCATCGAAAATTGTAAAAATAATAGAGAAGTACGGGAAGTTGGTATTGAGTGGGCCATTGAGCAGTCTAAAGAACTTAAGGCGGCCGGCGTGCCGGTATTACATTATTATTCCATGGGAAAATCGGACAATATCAAAGCGATTGCTAAAGAGGTTTTTTAGTTTAAGCGCTTAGCTATAGGACTATTTAGAGGGGTACAAGTATTATTTTCAGTTTGAATTGAGAAATACAATCAACCAATAACAAAAAACTAACAACCAACTTTACTACCTTTGACCCCCATGAAACAGCAATGTTTTTTGTTATTGTCCCTATTGGGAACGATAGGTTTTTCTCAAGATGCGGAGGTCAAAAAACATACCTTGGACCTAAGTCAGTTCTATGGCTCGGTCCTACTTCATAATACGGATATTTCGCATCTGATCACCAATCATCCAGGAGGATTCATTTTGGGTTACAATAGAAAAACATATGGATCCCAAGAATGGGAGGAACTCTATAATTATCCGGATTACGGGGCCTCGTTCATTTATCAGGATATGAACAATGCTACATTGGGCAGGAATTTTGGGCTATATGCACATTACAATTTTTACTTTTTAAAAAGGAACGTCCAGTTTAGGATAGGGCAGGGGATTGCCTATACCACAAATCCCTATGACAGGGAGGAAAATTTTAGGAACAACGCCTATGGGTCGGATTTTTTAAGTTCCACCTATCTAATGCTGAACTATCACAAGGAAAATGTTATTTCGGGATTGGGTTTAAAGGCCGGGGTTTCTGTCATCCATTATTCCAACGGTAATTTTAGGTCTCCCAACACTTCCACGAATACGTTTGCATTAAACCTGGGCCTGACCTATGATTTGGACGGTGGCGAGGAATTTGAATATATACAAACTTCGGATAGGGAAAAAGTAAGCGAGCCTATACGCTACAACTTAATTTTGAGGGGCGGGCTCAATGAAAGCGACGTTATTGGTTCCGGGCAATATGGATTTTTTATTTTTTCGGCCTATGCAGATAAACGATTGGGAAGAAAAAGTGCAATTCAACTGGGAGGGGATGTGTTCTTTTCTAATTTTTTGAAGGAGTTGATTCGGTTTCAGGGCACATCATTTCCCGAGATGTACGTACGGACAGATGATGATTATAAAAGAGTAGGGGTCTTTTTGGGACATGAACTTTTTATCAATAGCATGTCCGTCATCACCCAGTTGGGCTACTACGTATATTATCCGTTCGATTTTGAAGGGCGTATGTATAATAGGATAGGTTTAAAACGGTATTTTGGAGACAAAATGTTCGGTGCCATTACCCTAAAATCACATGGTGCTGCCGCGGAAGCTGTGGAATTTGGGATTGGAATACGGTTATAAGGAATGGATGGAAAAAGGGAACATACTAGAAATGGTTTGATGGGTGTAATTCTTCAAAGGGTCGTATTATGTCTCATGGGTATTGCCGTTATTTCCTGTAATTCAGATAATGTTTCGGATTGCCTGCAGACGGCTGGGGAAATAGTAAGGGAAGAGGTTGCAGTCCCTGAATTCACCAAGATAACCGTATTCGAAAAAGTCGCACTTATACTCAAGGAAGGGGACACCCAAAAAGTGGAACTGGAAACCGGCAAAAATCTAAAGGAAGAAGTTTCTGTGACCGTGGAAGGAGAACGACTCATTATACGAAATGAAAATGGATGTAATCTTTTTAGGGAGTACGGATTGACAACGGTTTATGTCACCTCCCCAAATATTACAGAAATTAGAAGTAGTACGGGTCTTTCAATAAAGAGTGATGGTATTTTATCCTTCCCAAGTTTGTCCTTACTCTCAGAAAGTTTTGTTGTTCCCGAAGCAGAAACTACGGATGGGGAATTTGATTTACATCTTAATACGGGAAACTTAATTGTAGTCGTCAACGGAATAGCCTATTTTAAGCTACGGGGTAACACACAAAATCTCAATGTGACCATTGCTGCAGGAGATTCCAGGATTGAGGCCCAGGAATTGACAGCGCAATCTATTTCCCTAAATCACAGGGGCAGCAATGATATATTGGTAAATCCGCAAGAATCCATTTCTGGGGTATTACGAGGTTATGGGGATGTTATTTCCTTTAATCGGCCAGAGATTGTGGAGGTTGAGGAACTATTTAATGGACGGTTGATTTTTAGAGACTAATCCTGTTTTTGAGTATATCGATTTTCTGGAAGCATATTAAAAACATGTTAAAGCCCACCAAACATCATTTTGTTTAATTAATGTTATTTAATTTTAAACAAAAAAAGAGCATGAAAAAAGTAATATACATTGCGTCATTAGTATCAATACTATTTTTTACAAACCAATCCAATGCCCAAGAGATTACCGTTTTTCAAGGTATGTGGGGTGATGAGTTTTATCAGGATAAGGATAAAATGACTTGGAAGGAATTTGGGATGGCCATGGACTCCAATCCAGCTTCGGAAGTGTATTGGTCAAAATCCAAAAAACAGTTTGGGGTAACCTTCGCGGCCGCAACTGCCAATTTGGGTTTTGGTATTTGGTACTTGGTCAATGAGAACAATGATAAGGAAACGACGGCCCCAATCATTGGTTTTGCAAGTACAGCAGTGGTAGGTTCCATTTTTTACTGTTTGGCCAATAAGAATAAGAAAAATGCTATTTTGGAATTCAACGATAGTTTGGGAAAGACCACCTATAGGTTAGTCCCTTCCGATTCGGGAGTTGGCTTGGCCTTAAAATTCTAGGTAACCGTTTATCGAAATATTTAGTTAGAGTCGGCCTTAGTTAATTGGTTTTTCAGATATTGGATTTCTAAATCCAAAAAAAATTTTATGAAAACATTTTTCTTTTTTGCCCTTTCAGCCTTTCTCTTCATTGAAGTGCAGGCCCAGGAAATAACTTCTTTTTCCGGTTTATAGAGTGTTGAATATTATCAAGATGACAATAGAATAACCAAGCAGGAACTAAGGGAAATGTTTAATAAAAACGAGGAGGTTAAGAAGTATTGGAAAAAGTCAAATACCTATTCTACGTTGGGTTATATATCCCTACTAGGCGAAGGTGTTGGTGCTTTTTGGTTGGCATCCAAATTAAATACAGATAATCTTAATGAGACTATAGCTCCACTATATGTCACTCTTGGTTTTGCTACGATAGCACTAATATTTATGCATTCGGCAAACAAAAACGCCAAGAAGGCAATCCTTAACTATAACAAACAGTTTGATAATCGTACTTCCTTTAAATTGGTACCAACGAGCAATCATAACGGGGTGGGATTGGCCTTAAAGTTTTGATTCTAGCTAAAATCAAATTTTCACTACTTTTTCTAATTTTTTAAAAAAGTCTAAGGACTTTTCTTGGCTATTTAAATATAATTACTACATTAGCCGCGGTTTTAAAGATTATGACAAAGCAATATTTCTGGAACGGTTTTTATTTTTACTTCTTTTTTAAGAGAGGTACGGGACTGTTGTAGTGTATTGAAAAAAATATAATATAAAAGTCCCGTGAAAAACGGGACTTTTTTTTTAGGAAAAGTTGTGGCATTACGAATAGCTATACAGGGAATAAAAGGGTCCAATCATCATCAGGTAGCGAAGAACTATTTTGATGGGGAGTTGGAATTGGTAGAATGTCTATCGTTCGATGCGGTAGTAGACCAATTACTACAAAAGAAGGCCGATAAGGGTGTTATGGCCATTGAGAACTCCATTGCTGGCTCAATCATTCCCAATTATGCATTGGTACACCGGAATAACCTCCATATAATCGGGGAATATTACTTGAACATCCATCATAATTTAATGGTGTTGAAGGGGCAAAGATTTGAGGATATAAAAGAGGTCAGCTCACACCCTATGGCCCTACTTCAATGTAAGGAATTCTTTAAGGATTATCCCAATATAAGGTTGATAGAGGATGTGGATACGGCCGCAACGGCCAAGCGAATTCAAGAGCAAAGATTGGAACATGTAGCGGCCATAGCGCCCAAGGTTGCGGCCGAATTATATAATTTGGACATCGTAGCGGATGACATACAGACCATCAAAAATAATTCCACTCGTTTTATTATTGTAAAGACAAAAAACAAAGAGCTTCCTAAGGAAGAAATAAACAAAGCGTCCCTACGGTTTCTTACGGACCATAAGCGTGGTAGTTTGGCCACGGTGCTGAATGTAATGAGCGATTGTAATTTAAACCTTACCAAAATTCAGTCCCTCCCGGTAATCGAGACTCCTTGGAAATATTCGTTTTTTGTGGATGTCACATTTACTAATTACGATGATTTTGAAAAGGCAAAATCGCTTTTGAATATCATGTTGGAAGAGATAAAGGTATTAGGGGAATATAAAAACGCCATGTTATGATACGAACTGCCAAAAGACTGGAATCGGTTCAGGAATACTATTTCTCCAAAAAATTGAGGGAGGTAAGGGGGCTTATGGCCAAGGGCCGGCCCATTATTAACATGGGTATAGGAAGTCCGGATTTGGCTCCGTCCGCAGCAGTTATCAAAACGGTCCAGAATGCCATTTTGGAGGAAGGTGCACATCAATACCAAAGCTATCAAGGATTACCAGAATTGCGCAATGCCATTGCCTCGTTTTATAAAAGAAAATTTGAGGTAGTGGTTGACCCGGCAAATGAGATACTGCCTTTGATGGGCTCCAAGGAAGGTATTATGCACATAAGTATGGCCTTTTTGAACAAGGGCGATGAAGTATTGGTACCAAACCCTGGGTATCCTACCTATACATCGGTTACAAAATTGGTGGAGGCGGAACCTGTTTATTATGATTTGACGGAAGCCAACGGTTGGTTCCCAGATTTGGATATTCTTGAGGCACAAGATTTGACCAAGGTAAAACTGATGTGGGTCAGTTACCCACATATGCCAACCGGGGCTACGGCTACTAGGGAACAGTTGTCAAATCTTATAGCCTTCGCCAAAAGAAACGATATTTTATTGGTCAACGACAATCCGTATAGTTTTGTATTAAACGACCATCCTAAAAGTATCCTGGCTATCGATGGGGCCAAAGAGATTTGTTTGGAGTTGAATTCGTTGAGCAAAACATTCAATATGGCCGGTTGGCGTGTAGGCTTTGTTTTGGGTAATGAACAATTCTTAGAAGCAGTGTTAAAGGTAAAGAGCAACATGGACTCCGGTATGTTTTATGGTATACAAAAGGGTGCCATAACCGCTTTGGAAAGTTCAGATGTTTGGTATAGTGAGTTGAACGAACTTTATAAGGAACGAAGGGAACTCATTTTTCAATTGGCCAAAAAATTGTGTTGTAGTTATGATGAGGATGCCGTAGGTATGTTCGTTTGGGCCAAATTACCAACGAGTATAACATCGGCAGAGGAATTTATAGACAATATTTTGTACGATAAGGATATCTTCATTACACCTGGGACTATATTTGGAAGTAATGGCGAAGGATATATCCGTTTTTCCCTATGTGTAACAAAAGAGAAGATACAGGAGGCTATTTCAAGATTTGAATAAAATGAAGTTGTACAGGTTGGAAAAAATGATAATAACATCAAAATTCCCCTCCTTGGGAGGGGCCAGGGGAGGCTTATGAACGTTTTTGTAATCGGTATAGGATTGATAGGAGGTTCCTTTGTAAAGGATATCAAGGCAAAAATGCCAGAGGCCAAGGTTTTTGGAATCGATGCCAATCCTGAACATTTGGAAGAGGCATTGGCCTTGGGCCTTATTGAATATAAGGCAACTTATGAGGATTTGGATAAGGCCGATTTTGTGTTTGTCAGTATTCCGGTCAATGCCACGGTGAAGGAATTGCCAAAAATATTGGACAGCGTACAGGATGATTGTGTGGTCTGTGACGCGGGTTCTACCAAAGAGCTTATTTGTAAGGCATTGGCGAACCACCCTAAGAGAAGAAATTTTCTGGCTTGTCACCCTATTGCGGGAACAGAGTTTTCTGGTCCTTCAGCGGCCATACACGGCCTATATGAAGGTAAGACCAATATTATTTGCGAAGTGGAAAAGACAGCTTTCAAATTACAGGAAAGGGCTTTGGAAATTTTTCAATTATTGGGTATGCGAATTCGCTATATGAATCCCAAGGCCCATGACAAGCATATAGCCTATGTCTCCCATTTGTCACACATAAGCTCATTTATGTTAGGAAAGACGGTTATTGAAAAAGAGAAAAACGAACGTGATATTTTTGACATGGCAGGCAGTGGATTTGAAAGTACGGTGCGTTTGGCAAAGAGTTCGCCGGCCATGTGGGCACCCATTTTTGAACAGAACAAGGAAAATGTCATAGAGACCTTAAATGAATACATTCAGAACCTGATGGATTTTAGGGAATTGTTGTTGGTGGATGATTTTGATGGCATTTATAACGAAATGAACAATACGAACAAGATAAAATCAATATTAAAGGGAATACCGATAAATAAGAAGTAATGGAGAACAAGAAAGAAATGAGATCTTGGTTGGATGATATGAATTTGAACCATCCACTGGTAATTGCTGGGCCTTGTAGTGCCGAGACCGAAGAACAGGTTTTAAAGATAGCACATGAGTTAAAGGATACCGATGTAAATTATTACCGTGCCGGTATCTGGAAGCCAAGAACGCGCCCCGGAAATTTTGAAGGTGTTGGTGCCTTGGGTCTAAAATGGCTTCAAAAGGTGCGTGAGGAAACAGGACTAAAAACCGCTACGGAAGTTGCCAATAGGGCTCATGTGGAATTGGCCCTGGAGTATGATGTGGATTTACTTTGGGTAGGTGCCCGATCTACCGTAAGTCCGTTCATTATGCAGGAATTGGCCGATGCCCTGGAAGGCACGGACAAGATCGTTTTGGTTAAAAATCCCGTAAATCCTGATTTGGCCCTTTGGCTGGGAGGAATAGAAAGATTGTATACCGCAGGGGTAAAAAAATTAGGAGCTATCCACCGTGGGTTTTCAACCTATGAAAAAAGCAAATACAGAAATATTCCGGAGTGGCAAATGGCCATTGAATTCCAGAACAAATTTCCTGATTTACCATTGATCAACGATCCATCACATATCACGGGAAGAAGGGATATGATCTTTGATGTTTCCCAAACCGCTCTGGATTTAAACTTCGATGGGTTGATGATCGAGACCCATTACGACCCAGATAACGCTTGGAGCGATGCTGCCCAACAGGTAACTCCAAAAAGATTGGTTCAGATCATGAAGGATTTAAAAATAAGAAAGGAGACCGATGTTGAGGCGGAATACAATTCCAAATTGAGCAATTTAAGGGCACAAATCGATGTGATCGACAACCAACTGATTGATATCCTAGGAAAACGTATGAAGGTTTCCGATAATATAGGAGCCCTTAAAAAGGAAAGAAACGTTGCCGTGCTTCAATCCAACCGATGGAACCAAATTCTAGGTGCTATGATTTTGGAAGGGGAAAGCAAGGGGCTCAGTGAAGAGTTTATATTGAAAATGTTCAAGGCAATTCACCAAGAGTCCATCAATCACCAAGAAAAAATCGTAAATGGATAACATAAAAAGCCCGGTCATTGACCGGGCTTTTTATGTTCATTTTTCGAATAGGTTCAAATTGTATTTTTTAGTGCCATTGTCCTTCAACCCCAAATGGGTTTACCTTTTAAAAACAAAACGGGTAATAAAAATTCCTTGGCCGTCCTTGTCGCCGGCATTGGCCTCAACTCCACTGGTTACAAAAACGAGTTCCCAACCCTCCGCGGCCATGGCCGTGAGTTTGGAAGAAATGAGCGCATCGTTGGCGGCAATATTTTGAAATCGGATTCCTGCTATATTATAAAAATTAAGCAGTTTGGTCTCCTCAAAATCCTTTACCCGTATATCTGATCGGTCCGCTTTGTTCCTTGTATTGTCCTCTTCCGTTTGTACGGATGCAAATTCCTTATAATCCCTATCCGCATTACCATCAATAATTCTAGATCTTCCCAAACCGCTGGGCACGATGGATTCAACGGTTGTTATAATTTTGAATTCTTGGGCTTGAGCAGCAATTACTGCCAAAAACGTAATGAAAAGGGTGTAAAGTGTTTTTTTCATGATTTTGGTTTTTAAAGGATGAATCATTCGTTTTTCGTATAAATCAAATTTACAATATACACATGGTAGGTAATACGATAAAATACCATTCTTCTTGAAAAGAATGTATACAAATGGATTCTGAAAGTAATATCGTTTCTTTGTAATTGGAGTTATTGCCAAAATGGAAGGAACAGTCTATAAATCTACAGGAAGTTGGTATACCGTCAAAGCTACGGACGGATCGTTCTATGAATGCCGAATCAAAGGTAAATTCAGGATCAAGGGGATAAAAAGCACCAATCCCATTGCCGTTGGTGACAATGTACATTTTGAACTGGACGAAAAAGGCGAGGAAAAGGTGGGGGTCATCAATAGTATAGAAGATCGAAAAAACTATATAATCCGTAAATCGGTCAATCTTTCAAAACAGACCCATATTATCGCTGCCAACCTTGATCAGGTTTTTTTGTTGATTACATTGAACAACCCAACTACCTATACCATATTCATTGACAGGTTTTTGGTAACTGCCGAGGCATATCAAGTACCCACAGTGCTGGTCTTCAATAAAATCGATACCTACTCCGACGCGGAAAAAAATGAAATAAAATTTTTGATGTCCCTCTATCGGGAAATTGGATATACCTGTATAGGAATATCGGCGAAGACCGGAAAGAACGTAGACATGATAAAAGAGATTATGATCGGAAAAACCTCTATGTTTTCAGGGCATTCCGGAGTAGGAAAATCAACCTTGATCAATGCCGTTGAGCCTGGTCTGGGCATTAAAACTGCCAAAATATCCCAACAGCATCTACAGGGACAGCATACAACCACTTTTGCCGAAATGTTCGATTTGAGTTTTGGGGCGCAGATTATCGATACGCCCGGAATAAAGGGGTTTGGGATTGTGGATATGGAAAAGGAAGAAATAGGCGACTATTTTCCTGAACTGTTTCAATTAAAACAAGACTGCAAGTTCAATAATTGTATTCATATGGACGAGCCCCAATGTGCGGTAAAAGCGGCTTTGGAAGATGGCAAGGTTTCCTGGAGCCGATATAAAAGCTATGTACAAATGATAACGGGGGAAGACGAGAATTATAGAATAGACATTCACGGGGAAAGAAAATGAGAACGGTCATTCAGCGCGTATCCAGGGCAAGTGTAACCGTAGAGGGAAAAGTTGTTTCCTCTATTGGGAACGGTCTTCTTATATTGCTAGGTATAGTTGTAGAGGATACTGAAGAGGATATTGATTGGCTGGTCCGTAAAGTAATCAACTTGCGAATATTCAACGATGCATCGGGTGTTATGAATACATCCGTAATGGAAAGTGATGGTGACATTATCGTGGTAAGTCAGTTTACCTTGCACGCATCCACCAAAAAGGGAAACAGACCTTCCTATTTAAGGGCTGCCAAACCGGAAATTGCAGTTCCCCTTTATGAAAAATTTATTTCCAGACTGGAGCAGGAATTGGGTAAAAAAGTAGGCACAGGAATTTTTGGGGCGGATATGAAGGTTGATCTGCTCAACGATGGTCCGGTGACAATTATAATGGATACAAAAGATAAGGAATAATGAATATAGACAACGCACAAAAAGCAGTAGACGATTGGATAAAGCAACATGGCGTACGTTACTTTAATGAGCTTACAAATATGGCACAGTTGACCGAAGAGGTTGGGGAAGTCGCACGGATAATCGCACGAAGATATGGGGAACAAAGCGAAAAGGAATCCGATAAATCCAAAGACCTGGGCGAAGAACTTGCAGATGTCCTCTTTGTGGTGCTTTGTTTGGCGAACCAGACCGGTGTAGATTTACAACAGGCATTTGATAAAAAGTTAGATTTAAAAACAAAGCGCGATCATGATCGCCATCACAACAACAAAAAGTTGAAATAATACTATCTTTGGCGTTCGTTTTTAATACCATTTATCTTGAAAATCCACCTCGCCGGCCCTAACAATACAGTACTTAAAGATACGATCAAAATAACGGGTTCAAAGAGTGAATCCAACCGCTCACTTCTTTTATCCGCTTTATATCCCGGTATTGAAATACAGAACCTTTCAAATTCTGACGATGCCCAGGTCATGGAAAGCGGGCTAATGCAAAAAAAGGGAACGGTGAACATTCACCATGCGGGTACCGCAATGCGTTTCCTTACCGGCTACTTTGCGGCCTTGGAGGGAAGCGACGTAATCCTGACCGGATCTAAAAGAATGACGGAGCGGCCCATAAAAATACTGGTGGATGCCTTGAACGAATTGGGTGCAGATATTTCCTATGTAAATGAAGAAGGATACCCGCCCCTACGCATCAAAGGAAAAAAGCTTGCCAAAAATCAAGTAAGCCTACCGGCCAATATTAGCAGCCAATATATTTCTTCACTCTTGCTTATCGCGCCCAGTTTGGAAAATGGTCTCGAGTTGGAACTTGTTGGTAAAATTACCTCGGTTCCCTATATAAATATGACCTTGGGATTATTGAACGAAATTGGAATAGAAACTAGTTTTCAAGGGAATACGATTTTGGTAAAACCAAAAGCATCGGTCAACCCTACTGCCTTGGTTGTTGAGTCGGATTGGAGTTCCGCATCTTATTTCTACAGTATTGTCGCATTATCGGACGTGGGTTCGGCAATAACCCTATCGGCCTATAAAAAGAGCAGTCTACAAGGAGATAGTGTTCTTCAGGAAATATATACCGATTTTGGGGTGGAGACCTCCTTTGGTAAAAATGAGATCACCTTGATAAAAGCATCGGATACTCCTAAATCCTTTATTGATTGTGATTTGGTAAATGCCCCGGATATAGCCCAGACCATTGCGGTCACGTGTTTTGGATTGGGGATCGGTTGCCACCTGACCGGACTTCATACCCTCAAAATCAAGGAGACCGATAGATTGGAAGCCTTGAACACCGAGTTGACCAAACTGGGAGCGGATATTTCCGTAACGGACAAAACGCTTACGTTAGGGACTTCAAGTATAATGAACAAGGACATTGCCATAGACACATATAACGACCACAGAATGGCCATGGCCTTTGCCCCCTTGGCCTTAAGGACTTCTCTGGTAATCAACGATGCCATGGTGGTTACAAAGTCCTATCCAGATTTTTGGAAGGACCTTGAAAAACTACATTTTAAGGTGCGGGAATTATAATTGATGTTTTACTTGACAACCCCCTATTGTGGTTCGTATATTTGCAGCCGCAAAAAGCGGTGCAAAAATTATGCTAAGTAGTGGACCTAAAAATTCTTTTGAAATAGTTTTTTGGGGATAAACATCTAGTGTTGGCGGTCAATAAAAAAGAAATACATGAAATTATCCAATTTTAATTTTGAGCTTCCAAAGGAGTTATTGGCGGAACATCCGTCAGAGAATAGGGATGAGTCCAAATTAATGGTCATAGATACCAAAACAGGTAAAATTGAACATAAAATGTTCAAGGATATGATCGATTATTTTGATGAAGGGGATATAATGGTCCTTAACAACACCAAAGTATTTCCGGCACGTTTATATGGCAACAAGGAAAAAACGGGGGCCCGTATCGAAGTATTTCTTTTACGTGAGCTTAATGAGGAGCAGCGTCTATGGGACGTTTTGGTGGATCCTGCCCGAAAAATCCGTATAGGGAACAAACTTTATTTTGGCGATGATGAAACCTTGGTTGCAGAGGTCATTGACAATACCACTTCCCGTGGTAGAACATTAAGGTTTCTATATGACGGGGCATATTTGGATTTTAGAAGAAAATTAAGGGAACTGGGCGAAACCCCGCTTCCCAAATATATCAAGAGGAAAGTGGAACCAGAAGATGAAGAAAGATACCAGACCATCTATGCCAAACATGAAGGTGCCGTAGCCGCTCCAACGGCAGGTCTGCATTTTTCAAAACATCTGTTGAAAAGGTTGGAAATAAAGGGCGTTAATTTTGCCGAACTTACCTTGCACGTGGGATTGGGTACATTTAATCCTGTTGAAGTGGAAGATCTTTCCAAGCATAAAATGGATAGTGAGGAATTGATCATTGATGAAAAGGCCACGGAAATTGTCAACAATGCCATTGCCAAGAAAAGACGAATATGTGCCGTGGGGACCACCGCTATGAGGGGATTGGAAAGCGCGGTCTCTTCCAATCGAACTTTGAATACGTTTGAAGGTTGGACGAATAAATTCATTTTCCCTCCGTACGAATTCAGTATCGCAAATTCGATGATTACTAATTTCCATTTGCCAAAATCGACCTTATTGATGATGATTTCAGCTTTTATGGGCCATGATTTAATGAAAAAGGCATATAAGGAAGCCATTATGGAAGGTTATAGGTTTTACTCCTATGGCGATGCCATGCTCATTTTAAGATAACTTTCCCCAACTTTTGAGGAGATAAATAAGAAGGGTCCCGCTTTATCATTACTTTGAAAAGCGGGATTTTTGTCGATAGCGATTAAACCATTCCAAAAATGAGAATGGTATTACACCTTTTATGGAAACAAGGAAGAAGGACATAAGGGCATTGACCAGAGACCAACTAAGGGATTTTTTTGTATCCCAAGGGGATAAGGCCTTTAGGGGCAACCAGGTCTATGAATGGCTTTGGCAAAAATCCGCCCATTCCTTTGATGTTATGACCAACTTGTCAAAGACGACCCGCGATATGTTGGAAAGTAACTTCGTGATTAACCATATCCAAGTGGACCAAATGCAACGAAGTTCAGATGGTACCATTAAGAATGCCGTACGTTTGCATGATGATTTGGTGGTGGAGTCCGTACTTATTCCTACCAAAACGAGGACCACGGCCTGCGTGTCCAGTCAGGTGGGGTGCAGCTTGGATTGTAAATTCTGTGCCACGGCCCGCTTGAAACGTATGCGTAATTTGAATCCAGATGAAATCTATGATCAAGTAGTGGCCATTGATAACGAAAGCCGATTGTATTTTGACAGGCCCTTGAGCAATATTGTTTTTATGGGTATGGGCGAACCCCTCATGAATTATAACAATGTATTGAAGGCCATTGACAAAATCACCTCCCCAGAAGGTTTGGGCATGTCTCCAAAACGAATTACCGTTTCCACTTCCGGTGTGCCCAAGCTGATCAAGAAAATGGCGGACGATGCCGTAAAATTCAAATTGGCCGTATCCCTTCATTCTGCCATAGACGAAACCAGAACCGCGATAATGCCCTTTAATGCCACATTTACCTTGGCCGACCTTCGAGAGGCACTGGTGTATTGGTATCAAAAGACCAAAAGTCGCATCACCTATGAATATGTGGTCTGGGAAGGTATCAATGACCAACGAAAGGATGTGGACGCCTTGGTGGAATTTTGCAGGTTTGCACCATCCAAGGTAAACCTTATCGAGTATAATCCCATTGATGACGGGGATTTTCAACAAGCTTCCAATACGGCCATTGAGATGTATGTGGAAACCTTGGAAAGGAACGGCATTACGGTTACCGTTAGAAGATCAAGGGGAAAGGATATTGACGCTGCCTGTGGTCAATTGGCAAATAAATCGTAAGGTTTATAGTTAAAAGTTAAAAGCGAAAGTTGTTTTTTTGTTAATTACCAACAACCAACAACCAACAACCAACAACCAACAACTAATTCCCACACCCTAATTACCGCTCACTGAACTCTTTTCCCTAATTTTGAAATTCTAAGCCAAACTGCTTGAAAATAGTATCACAAATAAAGGAACCGATCAACCGGGAAATGGATCTTTTTGAAACCAAATTTCGGGATTCAATGGTTTCCAAGGTGGCTCTTCTCAATAGGATTACCTATTATATAGTTAACAGAAAGGGCAAACAAATGCGACCTATGTTCGTATTTCTTACTGCCAAATTATTGAACGATGGGGAGGTCAACGAACGTACCTATAGGGGTGCATCCGTGATCGAATTGATACATACGGCTACTTTGGTGCATGATGACGTGGTGGACGAAAGTGATAAGCGCAGGGGCTTTTTCTCCATCAATGCACTTTGGAAAAACAAGATTGCCGTTCTCGTTGGGGATTACCTATTGTCCAAAGGACTCTTGCTTTCCATTGATAACGGGGATTTTGATTTACTCCGAATTATTTCTGTTGCGGTAAGGGAAATGAGCGAAGGGGAACTGCTTCAAATTGAAAAGGCCCGAAGATTGGATATTACCGAGGAAGTGTATTATGATATCATTCGCCAAAAAACGGCCACCTTGATAGCTGCCTGTTGTAGTTTGGGTGCCTGTTCCGTAATGCCCAATAGTGAGGATGTGGAAACTTTCCGGAAATTTGGCGAATTGTGCGGCATGGCGTTTCAGATAAAGGATGACCTTTTTGATTACGGGGAAGAGAAAATTGGCAAACCGACGGGAATCGATATCAAGGAACAAAAAATGACCCTTCCCTTAATTTATGCCTTGAACAATTGCTCCAAAAAGGAAAAAAGCTGGTTGATAAATTCGGTCAAAAACCACAATAAGAATAAAAAACGGGTAAAAGAAGTCATTGCTTTTGTCAAGGAAGTTGGGGGCTTGGATTATGCCGTTTCCAAAATGCTCCAATTTAAGGACGAAGCCCTTTCATTGCTACATCAATATCCAAAATCCGATTACAGGGATTCCTTGGAGCTTATGGTAAATTACGTCGTGGAGCGTAAAAAATAGGTTTATAATTATTTCATAACATAACTTATTGATTTTAAATAATTTAAAAATTATTTAAAGAATCAGGCAACTATATTGCATCTGAATGCGTCTATTTTAATAGAAGACCTTAAAAGATTTGAAAATTATACCCTTTTATAAAAACGAACGGCAAATTATAAAGAAAGCCATAGATGGGAATAGGGAAGCCCAAAGGGTTTTGTATGCCAAACATGCCCCTAAGATGCTCAGTGTTTGTAGGCAATATATAAAGGACACTCACTTTGCCGAGGATGTAATGATACAAGGGTTCGTAAAAATGTTCAATCATCTGGAGTCCTTTAAGTTTCAGGGCAGCTTTGAAGGATGGGTACGAAGAATTATGATTAGGGAAAGTATTTCCTTTCTTAGAAAACAGCAGTTCGTAGTGTATGACGATCACATTTTTGAGGACAATCAGCCAAATTTCTCAGAAGTAGTATCTGATTTGGATACTGAACATATTCAAAGGTTAATAGACGCCTTGCCCCAAGGATATAAAATGGTCTTTGTGCTGTATACCGTAGAGGGATACAAACATCAAGAAATTGCCGAATTGTTGGATATTACGGAAAGCACCTCCAAATCCCAACTATTTAAGGCCAGAAAAATGCTCCAAGAGCAATTACAACAACAAAATATCATTGGATATGGAACCAGATAAGTTTGAAACGCATATCAAGAATAAATTGGAAGAAAGGAGAATTACTCCTTCGGATGCTGCCTGGGAAAGAATTTCCGGTCAATTGGAAGAACCAAGGAAACAAGGGAAGAACGGCTATTTTTGGATGGCAATCGCGGCAAGTATTGTCCTCATTTTAGGAACCTCGCTTTTTTTCTTTACCAAATCCGAAGAAATTGAAGGCCCTGCAACTACAAATGTTGTTGATTCAGAGAATGTCAAAATCATCGAGCAAAATAAGGAAGCAAAGGACTCCATAGTTTTGGGAGATTTACAGCCCGAAGCACTTGTGGTAAACGATACTAAGGAATCCAAAGTAAATAGGAACGGAAATTTTCAGCCTTCATTGAACCCCCAATTGGAGTCGGTTATAGATTCAGGCACATCTTTGGCTAAGACGTCCCATCCATCCTTGGAGGATGAAATTATCCCAATGGTTCCCACGGAAATTCTGGATGCGAAAATTGCCGATGTAATCGCCCAAGTGAATGACATAGAGACATATGGAAAAATAACGGAGGCCGAAGTAGACTCCCTACTAATGAATGCCCAAAAGGAAATTCTAAGGGAAAGGCTTTTTAATCACGATAATTCGGTCAATGCCATGGCCTTGTTGACCGAGGTAGAGGAAGAACTTGATCAATCCTTCCGGGACCAAATTTTTGAAACCTTAAAGGCCGGTTTTATGAAGGTTAGGACGGCCGTGGCCGACAGGAACAACTAAATCATAAAAACAATCGAAATTTCCTTCTCTCTATACATTGCTATAGGGACAGGGACTGGAGTTTTATTCATCAACAATCAAAATCAAAAAAAATGAGAACAATTACATTATTTGTACTGGTAGTGTCCACACTATTCGTGGTGAACACAATAAGTGCCCAAGAGGAATATGCAAGGAAGGTAAAGGCCTTAAAATCACAAAAGGAGCAAGTCACGCAACAGGAGAAGGAGGCTTTGAAAGTTGAAGTATCTGAAATAAACCGGCGTTTAGCCGATGGTTCCATTTCAGAAGAAGAAGCCAAAATACTAAAGGAAGCGGCAGCTGAAAAAAGGGCCTTGAATATTGAGAATAGGCTAGTGATTATCGATAATCAAATTTCTTTGCTAGAACGTAACGATGGGATTTTGTTAAACGATATTGGAGTGGATTCAATACCTGAAGGTCAAATCCGCATAGGAATCGACATTGGAGGGAAACCTGCCGAGAGCTATATTTTCAATACGAACTCCTGGAAACGGGATTTAAAATATGATCGCCGTACGTATTCGGACTTTGTTATTGCCGTGGGATTAAACAATGCTATTATAGAGGGTCAATCCTTGAACGATTCTCCGTACCAATTGGGCGGGAGCAGGTTTTTTGAAATGGGCTGGCAATGGCGGACACGGGTTTTTCAGAATACCAATTTTCTTAGATTGAACTACGGGTTTTCATTTCAGTTCAACGGACTTGAAATGAAGGACAATCAATACCTTGTCCTGAACGACCAAGGGAATGCAGAGCTTCAAACCTTTGAATATGAGCTTGATAAATCGAAGTTTAGAATGGATAATTTGGTATTCCCCTTCCATTTGGAGTTTGGCCCCTCAAAATTCAAGGAAACGGATAAGACCATAAGATACTCCTTGCACAATCAATTTCGACTGGGAATAGGAGCTTATGGTGGCTTTAACATCGGAACGAGGCAAAAGCTTAAATACGAACAAGATGGCAGTAGTGTCAAGGATAAATTGAAACGAGACTACAATACCAACAACCTTATCTATGGTTTAAGTGCCTATGCGGGATTTGACGGCGTGCTGCTGTACCTTAAATATGACATAAACCCTATTTTTAAAGATGCGGCCATAGACCAAAGAAACGTATCGCTTGGCCTTCGATTTGATCTGTAAAGAGGCAGGTTTTAAGTTTGTTTGGGTTAGAAAGGGCATACCATATGGGTATGCCCTTTTCTAATTTGTGGCCCTTTTCATTTCTTCCGAAAACTCATCTGGATAATACACACGTTTGCAATGGCTACATTCCACTACTTTTGACGAGGAAATTTTAAAGAGTTTTATCCAGAATAGATGAAAATAATTTGAAGAAATAAAGGCACTTAGCGTATCCACTTGGTTACAGTACGGACAAGAAACACCGTGGAGAAGTCTGGTTTCTGATTTACCCGGCCGTGTTCCAAAAAAAAAAAGAATCATAAGAATTTAGGTCTACAACAATTCAAAAGAAGCGTTTAGATAATAGGTGCGTTTCTTAATGGCATTGCCATAATAAAGCGATTCGTTGATTTCTTCATTATTACCGTCGCTGATATAAATAACTTTTCCTACGGAACGTCCTATTTTTTTGGCGATGGCCTCTGCTTTTTGTTTTGCGTTTTCATAGGCTTTATGGGCATAGTCCGCCATTTGGCTATCGGTTAGTCTTGCTTTCATGGAAGTTTCGGATCGGGATACGCCCATGGACTTAACCAATAGAAAATTCTGCATCTCTTCCAAAGAATCTGTTGTATAGGTTAGGATTATGCCATCCTTTTCATATCCCATCAGAGCATAGGATAAGGGGTCTTCCTTTAGTTTTGATGTGTCCAATCCCGCCTGGCCCAATTTATCCTTATACGTTTTCTTTAGTTCCTCCAAGCTGACCGTTTGGGCGTCGTAATAGACATTGTTTAGGCTTACGATCATGCTACTGGTATACGTAGGTGCGAAATCGTATTCATAGGTACCATTTGTATTAATGGTGTTTGGGCTTTCCTGTGCGAAAAGGGTATTCAAAAAGCAAAGGAAAAATAAAAGGAGAAGTGATTTTTTCATGGTTTTTAAATTAAAGTGTTTAAGCTAAGATACCATTAGTTTCCGTTTTTTTGATGATGTGCTTTTTTCAAAATATAGGTGTGCGCATTTTCAATTGAACAGGAGAAAATTCACTTCATTTTGATACATTTGATATTCTATTCTATATTCCAAAGCCAGAAACACTAGTTGCAAATGATTTCCAAAACCACTATCGATCAAGTTTATGAAACGGCGCGTTTGGAGGAAGTGATCGGTGATTTTGTGCAATTGAAAAAATCAGGTTCCAACTTTAAGGGTTTAAGCCCATTTACAGATGAGCGTACCCCTAGTTTTATGGTATCCCCGGTAAAGCAGATATGGAAGGATTTCAGTAGCGGAAAGGGAGGTAACGTGGTCGCATTTTTAATGGAACACGAGCATTTTACCTATCCCGAAGCCATAAAGTATTTGGCCAAAAAATACAATATAGAAGTAGAGGAGACGGAACAATCCAATGAGGAAAAGGAGCAGGCCAATGAACTTGAGAGCATGTATTTGGTATCAGAATATGCCAGTTCCTATTTTCAGGACATCCTATGGAAAACTGAATTGGGCAAGGCCATAGGATTAAGTTATTTTAAGGAAAGAGGTTTTACGGAAGATATCATCCAAAAGTTTGGGTTGGGCTATTGTTTGGATCAGTGGGACGGATTTACCATGGATGCCCTAGACAAAGGGTATCAATTGGATTATCTGGAAAAAACCGGTCTCACCATAGTAAAGGAAGATTCGAACAACCCAAATAGCCCAAAAAAGTTCGATCGTTTTAAAGGCAGGGTCATGTTCCCCATACATTCCCTAAGTGGCAGGGTTTTGGGTTTTGGAGGACGTATACTTACCAATGACAAAAAGGCGGCCAAATATTTGAATTCGCCTGAAAGCGAAATATACCATAAAAGTAAGGTTTTATACGGAATTTACTATGCCAAACAGGCCATTGCCAAAGAGGATAACTGTTATTTGGTGGAGGGATATACGGATGTCATTCAATTCTATCAACGAGGAATTCATAATGTGGTGTCGTCCAGTGGCACGGCGCTGACGCCGGAACAGATCCGATTGGTCAACCGGTTGACAAAAAATATAACGGTATTATTCGATGGTGATGCTGCCGGGTTACGAGCGTCATTACGGGGGATAGACTTAATCTTGGAACAGGGCATGAATGTCCGTATCTGCACTTTTCCGGAAGGAGAAGATCCCGATAGTTTTGCCAAGAACAATGAATTGGAAGATGTAGAGCAGTACCTCAAGGATAATTCCAAGGATTTTATTAGGTTCAAAGCTTCCTTGCTTGTGAAAGAAGCATCGGACGACCCCATAAAAAGAGCGGATACGGTACGAGATATCGTGAACAGTATTTCCAAAATCCCCGATCGGATAAAAAAGGAAATCTATGTACAGGAATGTGCACAGATTATGAACATTTCAGAAGGTGTACTTTTCAGCACCTTAGCGCAAATTGGAAAAAGGGACCAGGCAGACGCTATAAAAAAGGAAAAACAAGAGCAAAAAGCTTTTGATGTAGTCCGAAGTGAACCTGTAGGCGAAAAAGTGGATGTCCAATATGAACTGGAACGCAAGATCATTGAAAGTCTTTTGTTGTATGGCAACAGGAAGGAAGAATTTGAGGACCTAGTTTTAAAGGAAAATGAGAGTGGGGACTTGGTTTTGGAACCGGAGTCTTTGGAAATAAAGGTGTACGAAAAGGTGTATTTGGATTTGCAGGAAGATGAGATAGAGTTGGCCAACCCTACTTTTAGGGATGTTTATTATAAATTGATAGCCGCCCTGAACGAAAACGAGGATTTTAAGGTCAGTGATTTTATTGCGGTATTGGAACAGGAATTGGGAAATGAGGTGTCCTCCATCCTTATGGAAGAGGAACGCTACAGCTTGCACAATTGGGAGCGTAAGGATATTTATCCCAAAGAAAAGGGAAGTGTCATTGCTCAACTGGTAAGCGAGACCATCCTAACCTTGCGTTGCTTTCTAATCAAGAAAAGAATGCAGGCCCTACAAAATGAAACAGAAGACGCAAAAGAGGATAAGGATAATAAGGAAATTTTAGAGGAAATCATGAATTACTTACAGCTCAACAAACTGTTGAATCAAAAGTTGAATAGGGTACTTTCTTAATGCCCTAAATAAAAAAGACCCGCTAACAAAACGGGTCTTTTTTATTTGATATATTGTATTAATACAGTTCCAGGGCTTTGGCCTGTTGTAGTAAATCTACCATATTGTCCACGTTCAGCTTTTTCATCAAACGGGCCTTATAGGTGCTAACCGTTTTTTCATTAAGATTCAAGCCTTGGGCAACTTCTTTGTTTCTTCTGCCACTGGCCAGAAGTTTTAACACCTCTATTTCTCTTGTGGACAGTTTACGGAAAAACCTTCTAGGTTTCTTCGTACCCTCATCAAATGCCAATCTTTGTGCCAATTCATTGGTTATGAACATGCTTCCCTCACTAACTTTAGTTACCGCCGAGAGAATATAGTCCACATCGGAAGCTTTGGATAGATATCCAAAAGCCCCGGCCCTAATGGCACTTAGCGCATAGACATCCTCGGATTGTCCGCTGTACATAAGTACCTTTACGTTGGGATATTCTTTTTTGATTTTTCTTAAAGCGGCAATTCCGTTCATCTCGGGAATGTCCATTTCAAGCATTACAACATCGGGGGTTACATTTTTTAGTTTTTCGAAAAGTTCCTCAGTAGTGGCGACATCGTCCACCATATCAAAACCATTAGCGGATTCCAAAACCGTTCTCACACCCATACGGATGATCGGATGGTTATCCGCGATTAAAACTTTTATCATTATGTTGTTTTTTCAAGATAGTTTAGTCGGTGAATCTTTTTAAGGAAAAAGAGTACATGCAATGTAGGACTAAAATATCAAATTTAGAAGACAAAGATGTACTATTTTGCTTAAACGCCATCAAAATCGAATTATTATTCGATTTATTAACTTGATTCTTAGGTGAGTGGTTATTTCAAGGTTTCTGGTATGAGACAAACGGGAATGGGATTCATTTTATGACGGTTCATGGTATTGAATCTTATGAATATGGAAAATACCTCTTTGTCCCTTCCGGTAAAATCTTCAATCGTTTTGCCCTCGTCCTTCATCCGCATGGCCCATTCCAACTCAGGATAGGAGGCCCCAATTTGGTCTTCATCCGTACGGTCGTCTCCCCATAGCCCATCTGTAGGTGGCGCCTTTATTATTTCCTCGTTAACTCCCAATTTTTTGGCTATTTCATAAACCTCTGTCTTTAAAAGGTCGGCAATGGGACTTAAATCGACCCCGCCATCGCCATATTTTGTGTAAAACCCAACACCAAAATCCTCCACCTTGTTACCTGTTCCAGCTACCAGATACCTATGTAAGGCGGCAAAGTAATAAAGGCTGGTCATTCTAAGCCTTGCCCGGGTATTTGCCAAGGACATAAATCGTTCTTCCTCGTTTTCCACTTTAGGAAAAGCGGCTACAAGACTATCAAAAACAGGGGTAAGGTTTACCGGCTGTCTGGTCACATTGGGGAAGTTCTTTTGTAGCCAATCAATATGGTTGGAGGCCCTGTCGACCTGGTTTACGGCTTGGTGTATGGGCATTTCCAAACAAAGTAGGTCCAAACCGGTTTTGGCGCATAGGGTAGAAGTCACGGCAGAATCTATACCGCCAGAGATACCAATGACAAAACCTTTTTGATTTGCATTCAATGCATAGTCCTTGAGCCAACCTACAATGTGATCGATAACTTTTTCCGTTTGCATACGCTTATAAAATATGTTTAGATCGATTAACTTTGCCTAAAAATAAGTTGTCCTTGTTTAAAAATAAAATGTATCCAGAAATACTTGGTATGAGAAAACCTATTTTTATTGTTTTATCAATTTTACTCGTTTTTATTGGATGTAATGACAGCGATAAGGTCGAAGAGGAGATTTCAAATGTTCCTATGAACCTAAAAATAGAAAGATTTGACAGGTTGTTCGCCGAATCGGGCGAGGCAGGTCTGCCCAAATTGAGAAAAATGTTTCCATACTTATTCCCTGCTCCGGATAGTGTATGGGTTGCCAAAATGAAAGATTCCCTTCAGATCGAACTGTTTCAACAAGTTGGCAACACCTTCAATAGTTTTGGGGATGAGGAAGAAGCACTAACAGATTTGTTCAGGCATATCAAATATTATTTCCCAGAGCAGAAAACCCCTAAGATCATTACGGTTACCAATGATGTTGATTATGATAACAGGATTATTTTTGCGGATACGTTATTGTTTATAGGACTAGACAATTATCTAGGTTCCCAACATAAATACTACGGTGGCTTTCAACGTTACGTAGCAAAAATTTTGGATAGAAAATTTATGGTAAGCGATGTGGCAAGTGCCTTTGCCAAAAAAGTGGTTCCAAGACCAAGGGACCGCACCTATCTTGCCCGAATGATCTATTTTGGGAAGGAACTCTATCTAAAGGATAAACTGATGCCATACACCAAGGACCAGATTAAGATTGGGTATAGTGAGGACGAAATGGATTGGGCCATGGCGAATGAAGAGCCCATTTGGAGAAACTTTGTGGAGAATGAATATCTGTACAGTACGGAAACCCGGTTGAACCAACGGTTTTTAGATCCCGCACCTTTTTCAAAATTTGGTCTAGAGCTGGACAATGAATCTCCCGGTCGACTGGGCAGATACATAGGTTGGCAGATCGTAAGATCGTTTATGGAAAACAATGAGATAAATCTAAAGCAGTTGTTGACCATGCCCGAGGAGGAAATATTCAAAAAATCCAATTATAAACCAAGAAGCTAGATGGCAGATTTACATGAATCGGAGATTACCTTGAGGGTGGGTCTAGATGAGAACCGGGTACCAGAAAAACTTTCTTGGTCCGCAGAGGACGGAGGGATAGATAATGAAGAGGCCAAAGCTATGTTGCTCTCTGTTTGGGATAGCAAAAACCAGGAATCCTTGAAAATAGATTTATGGACCAAGGACATGCCCGTTGATGAAATGAAGATTTTCTTCCACCAAACCTTGGTTTCACTATCGGATACATTTATGAGGGCCACCCAAGATGAAAAAATGACGGCCACCATGAAGGATTTCTGCGATTATTTTGCTGAAAAGTTAGAATTGAAAAAGTAGCATTCCGGAGCTGGGCGCTAAATTGGGTTATTTCTGCTTGCATCGAAATATTCGAGGTTCACGGCGTCAATATAGGCCAGCAATTCGTCCCTTCCCGTTTTTTTGCTAGAAGAAGTGATAAAGCATTGCGGTGCCTCTTCCCAGACATCATTTAATAAATGTTGAAGGTAATCGGTTACATGTCTTTGGATTGCCAAGGGCTTTAGTTTATCGGCTTTTGTAAAAACGATTGCGAAGGGAATGCCATTTTCGCCCATCCACTGCATAAATTCCAGGTCTATGGGCTGCGGTTTATGGCGAATATCAATTAATATAAAGGAACATACCAGCTGTTGGCGCTGAAGGAAATAGTTGGTAATATATTTTTGAAAGGTTTTTTTGTCCTTTTTGGAAACCCTTGCATACCCATAACCAGGGAGGTCTACTAAAAACCAATTTTCATTGATTTTAAAATGGTTGATTAATTGGGTTTTTCCAGGCCTGCCCGATGTCTTTGCCAAGTTCTTTTTGTCCGTCAACATGTTTATTAAGGAGGATTTCCCAACATTGGACCTTCCAATAAAGGCATATTCAGGCAGTGGCTCATTGGGACATTTGGCAACATCGGAATTGCTCATAACAAAGTCTGCCGACTTAATTTTCATGGAGGATGATTTAGAAGTTACGCGCTTGCAGCCACTTCTCCAAAATGGTGTTGAACTCCATTGGATGCTCCATCATGGGTGCATGGCCGCATTCCTTGATCCAAAACAAATCGGAATCCGGTAAAAGCTCATGGAAAAGCTCGGCAACATCGGGCGGGGTTACCGTGTCGTTTTCTCCCCAGATGATACAGGTGGGGGTATTCATGGTCGGTAAATCAGTACTCATATTGTGGCGTATGGCACTTTTGGCAATGGCCAAGGTCTTGACCAGTTTTATACGGTCATTTACGGTCGCATAGACCTCGTCAACGATTTCCTTGGTGGCAACCTCTGGATCGTAGAAAACGTCCTGCGCCTTCTTCTTTATAAATTCATAGTCCCCACGTTTGGGGTATCCATCGCCCATGGCACTTTCATAAAGACCGGAACTTCCGGTTATGACAAGGGCCTTTACCATTTCAGGATATAATTTGGTGTGTAGCAGTCCAATATGGCCTCCTAGGGAATTTCCCAATAGAATCACGTCTTTAAGCCCTTTGAACTCAATGAACTTTTCCAAGTATTTGGCAAAGTTCTTTACATTGGTCTTGAGCATGGGCATGCTATATATTGGAAGTTCTGGTACCAGTACCTTATAGCCCATTTTAGGGAAATGGTCCGTAACGCCATGAAAATTGCTCAGGCCGCCCATAAGACCGTGTAGGATTATGATAGGGGTTCCTTCCCCTTTTTCAATATACCTGAACTTCCCGTCTTTGATTATTTCGTCATCCATCTACTCGGGTTCTGACATTTGGGCAAATATAGGTATTTAGATAGAATAGAATAACATTAATATACCTTCCAAAATTCCTGGGAATCTTCATCTTTTGAGAACGATGTTATTGTTCGCTACGCTTATTTGTGGTGATTTGGGTTCAACTTGAATCAAAATTGATGTAAAAATTTACTATTTTATTAACAAAGTGGTTTTTTGTGGTAAAATGTGGTAATAATATTTATATATTTGAGTTGTATAAGAAAGGCCAACAATATTGGAAATCTATTTCTCAGGAGTATATAACTGTAAGGCTGATGCCAAGGGAAGGGTAATGTTGCCCGTGTCCCTTAGGAATCAAATGGCTCCAATGTTGGGTAATGGTTTTTTTATAAAAAAGTCCTACTACGATGAATGTTTGGAGTTATACCCTAAACACGAATGGGAATCCGAGGTTAAAAAACTCAATGAAAAGCTGGGGGACAGTAGAAAGGATCGTGAGTTCAAAAGAAAGTTTACCTCGGGCCTAAGGCAGGTTGAAATAGATGCGGCGGGTAGGCTGTTGATTCCCAAGGATGTAATAGGTCTTGTAGATATTAAAAAAGATGTGGTGTTGTCTCCAATGGACAGGCATTTGGAGATTTGGGACAAGGCTACGTACGATGGGGATGTAGAGTCTTCTCCCGAAGAGCGGGAGCAGTTGGCATATGAAGTGAAATATGCAGAAAAGCCTGGTGGTGATGTATCATAACCCGGTATTGCTGAAAGAGTCCGTGGATGGTCTGGCAATCAAGAAGGATGGTGTGTATGTGGATGTAACTTTTGGTGGAGGTGGCCATTCAAGTGAAATATTGAAAAGATTGGGCAGCGGAGGCAAGTTGTTCGCCTTTGATCAAGATGAAGATGCACAGAGGAATCGACTTGAGGATGAGAGATTTGTTTTGATCGGTGAAAATTTTAGGTATATCGCGCAGTTTTTAAAGTTCTATGGCATACGAAAAGTGGATGGCATCTTAGCTGATTTTGGGGTTTCCTCGCATCAGTTCGATGAAGCTGAAAGGGGTTTTTCCACACGGTTTGATGCGATGTTGGACATGAGAATGAGCAAGCGCAATGCGCTTTCCGCCAATGATGTGGTGAACAGGTATTCTTATGATGATTTAAGGCGCGTGCTCTTTGAATATGGGGACTTGCGAAATGCCAATGCCATGGCGAATACCATAATAGCGGCAAGGGAGCGGGAACCGATAGGTACCACCAAACAATTGAAAGAGGTGTTGAAAGGGTTTTTGCCGGAGCACAAAAAGCATAAGATATTGGCTCAGATCTATCAGGCTATTCGTATAGAGGTAAACCAAGAAATGACGGTTATCCGGGAGTTTTTGGAGCAAGTACCGGAATTATTGAACATAGGGGGTAGGTTGAGTGTGATAAGCTACCATTCACTGGAAGACCGTTTGGTCAAAAGATTTATTAGGTCGGGTCAATTTGAGGGCGAGCCAGAGAAGGATTTTTATGGGAACGTCGATGTTCCGTTGAAAAAAGTTGGACCGTTGATTGTGCCAAAAAAGGAAGAGATAACTAGGAATAATAGGGCAAGAAGTGCAAAGCTTAGGATTGCTGAACGCATATAATTTGAATGATGAAAGTTAAAAAAGGCATATTGGACATTTTGAAGGGAAAGTTCCTGGTGGATGGGGATTCGCTAAAAAACTGGAGGTTCATCATTTTTACCTCCTTTTTGGCGGCAATTATGATAAGTAGTTCCCATAGCGCCGATAAAAAGGTACATAAAATTGCCGCCCTGAACGAAAGTGTCAAGGAATTGAAAAACGAATTTGTGGATGCGCGTTCAGATTTGCAGAAATTGAAACTGGAGTCCACAATAACGAGTACGGTCCAAGAAAAAGGTCTGTATCCATCGGAAACCCCACCAAAGAAAATAAAGGTAAAGTCATTAAACCCCTCTAATTAGGAAATGCCGGCAACAGATAAATCCATATTGTCCAGACTCTATATCGTAGCGGCATGCCTCGTGGTTTTTGCAGGTGCGGTATTGTTCAAGCTGGTTTCCATCCAAGTGGTGGATGGTGAAAAATATATGGCGTTGGCCGAAACCAGAACCACAAAAATGTTTACTATAGCTCCCAATAGGGGGAATCTTTATTCAGATGATGGAAGCTTATTGGCCACTTCCGTTTCTAAATACAATATACATTTTGATGCAGTAACGGTAAGTGAAAAGGACTTTAAGGAGAATGTGAAATCCTTGTCAGATGCCTTGGCTAAATTATTTAACAAGGAGTCTTCGTATTACCAACAATTACTTAGAAAGGCCAGGCAAAACCAAAACAGGTATGCCCTGATTGCGAGAAACCTGGATTATTCTGAATACATGGCCGTAAAGGGCTTTCCTTTATTTAAAATGGGCCCTTTTAAAGGGGGTATTGTTATTGAGCAGAATACCAAAAGGGAGCACCCCTTGGGTAAAATTGCGGAAAGAAGTGTGGGCTACGAGCGCGTTGACGAAAATGGATACCATACCAGGGTTGGAATGGAAGGTGCGTTTAGCGAATACTTGAGCGGTATAGAAGGTAAAAGGTCCAAAGTGAAAATCGCCAAAAACCAATGGAAGCCCATTGGATATGATAACATTGTCGAACCAAAAGATGGCTATGACGTCTACTCCACAATCGATATCAATATCCAGGATATAGCGCACCATGCCCTGTTGAAGCAGCTTGAAAAGTATAAGGCAGACCATGGCAGCGTTATCGTCATGGAGACCAAAACGGGTGAGGTAAAGGCCATTTCCAATTTGGGCAGGACTACAGATGGTAAGTATTACGAACGTTTGAACTATGCCATTGGGGAATCCCACGAACCGGGTTCCACTTTTAAGCTGGTGAATTTGGTGGCTGCCTTGGAGGATAAAGTTATCGATACCAGTACCGTGGTAGATACAGAAAAAGGAAAATGGAGAATTTATAACCATTACGTAAAGGACTCCAAGAATGGGGGGTATGGTAAAATTTCTGTAGCGGAAGCGTTCGAGGTTTCTTCCAATACGGCCTTTGCCAAAATTATACATAACAATTACAAGGAAGACCCGGAGAAATATGTAAACCGACTTATGAGTATGGATGTTCACAAGCAACTGGGGCTTCCCGTAAAAGGAGAGGGTAAACCGGTACTCAGATATCCTGGGGACAAGGGATGGTCAGGACTGTCATTGGCCCAAATGGCTTATGGTTACGAGGTGGCAATGACGCCATTACAAACATTGGCCTTCTATAATGCCATAGCCAATGATGGGGAGCTAATAAAGCCTCGCTTGATCAAGGAGGTTAAGGAATGGAATAAAACGGTCAAAAAGTTTGAAAAGGAGGTTCTGAACCCTTCTATATGTTCCAAGGAAACAGCAAAAAAAGTACAACAGTTATTAAAGGATGTGGTAGAGAAAAAACATGGTACCGGTCATGGCTTGTATTCACCCAATTTCTCGATGGCGGGCAAGACCGGTACGTGCCAGAAGAACTATGTGAGCAAGGATCCGGATAAGCTTAAATACATCTCTTCATTTGCAGGATATTTTCCAGCGGACAATCCAAAGTATTCCTGTATCGTGGTAATCCACGAGCCGGATAAAAGTGTGGGCTATTATGGTGCCGATGTATCCGGTCCTGTTTTTAAGTCCATAGCACAAAAAATATATGCTACGTCCCCATTGATCGATGAGGTAGATGTTGAGCAAGTATTGGAGACAAGGTTGGAGGATGCCTACCAGGGTTATTTTGCCAATATCCAAAAGGAATATAAGGAAGTTCCCAACGTGCGGGGCATGAGTGGAATGGATGCGGTTTCCATTTTGGAAAATCTGGGATTGGAAGTAGAGGTAAAGGGAAACGGAAGGGTAAAGAATCAATCCATATCCAAGGGAACCGATTTAAAGAAGGTTAAAAAAATAGTATTGGAGCTATCGTGAATATATTGAAGGACATATTGTACGGCGTTCATATTTCTGCAGTTAGTGGCACCACAAACTGTGAAGTGGCCTCGGTATGCTTTGACTCCAGAAAAGTACAAAAGGGAGATGCCTTTGTGGCAACCAGGGGCACCGTAACAGATGGTCATAAATTCTTGGACAAGGCTGTCGAACTTGGTGCCAGGGCGATTATTTGCGAAAAACTGCCAGGAAAAATGGTGGACGGTGTTACTTATGTTGCCGTCGAAAATGGGCAACAGGCCTTGGCTATCATGGCGTCCAATTATTATAACACACCTTCCAAAAACCTAAAATTGGTGGGCGTAACCGGAACCAACGGAAAAACGACTGTTTCCAGTCTTTTGTACCAATTGTTCAAAAAGGCGGGGTATAAAGTTGGCTTGTTATCTACCATTAAAATAATGATCGATGATACCGAATATCCTACGAGCCATACAACACCAGATGCCCTAGTGATCAATCATCATTTAAGATTGATGAACGAAGCGGGGGTTGAGTTTTGTTTTATGGAGGTCAGTTCCCATGGTATTCACCAGAAAAGGACCGAAGGCCTAATATTTGAAGGGGCCATATTTACAAATCTGTCCCATGATCATTTGGACTACCACAAAACATTTGCCGAGTACCGGGATACCAAAAAGAAGTTGTTCGATAACCTTTCCAAAAAGGCTTTTGCACTTACGAATATAGACGATAAGAACGGTTTGGTAATGCTTCAGAATACCAAGGCAAAAAAGTTTACGTACGCCTTAAAAAATTATGCGGATTACAGGGCCCAAATTTTGGAAAACCAATTCGATGGTCAGTTGCTCAAAATTGACGATAACGAATTATGGATAAAACTTATAGGGCATTTCAACGCCTACAACATGCTTTGCATTTATGCGGCCGCCGACCTATTGGGACTTGAAAAATTGGAGATTTTACGATTGTTGAGCGAGTTGGAAAATGTAGATGGAAGGTTTCAGTATTATTTATCAAAAAATAAAATAACGGCAATAGTTGATTATGCCCATACGCCGGATGCTTTAAAAAATGTGCTTGAGACAATCAACACGTTGAGGACTGGAAATGAAAACGTCATCACCGTTGTGGGGTGTGGTGGCGACAGAGACAGATCTAAGCGTCCGGTAATGGGCAATATCGCTTCGGAAATGAGCAACAAGGTAATTTTTACTTCGGATAATCCAAGGACGGAATCTCCTGGTGCAATCATATCAGAAATGGAGGGCGGCGTGGAACCTCAGAACGCAAAAAAAATTTTATCCATTGAAAATAGGGAGCAGGCCATAAAGACGGCCTGCCAGTTGGCAGATACTAATGATATTATTTTAATAGCCGGAAAGGGCCATGAAACGTATCAAGAAACCAATGGCAAACGCATTGATTTTGATGATTTTAAAATTGTAAAGGAATTGTTACAGGCCTTAGAAAAATAGACACTTAAGAAAAATATATGTTAACCTACCTGTTCGAATATTTGGAGAAGCAATACCAGCTGCCTGGAGCGAGTCTGTTCCAGTTCAGCACCTTTCGTGCGGGTATGGCCATCTTGCTTTCCCTTATTATCGCCACGGCATATGGAAAAAAAATAATCCTGTTTCTTCAAAATCAGCAGGTAGGTGAGACCATTAGGGATTTAGGCCTGGAAGGACAAAAGCAAAAGGCGGGTACTCCAACCATGGGCGGTGTTATCATCATATTGGCGACGCTTATTCCGGTTCTTCTTTTTGCAAGATTGGAAAATATATACATCATTTTGTTGATTTTCACCACTTTATGGATGGGAGTCATTGGTTTTATCGATGATTATATTAAGGTTTTCAAAAAGAACAAGGAAGGACTTAAGGGAAGGTTTAAAGTGATAGGCCAGGTGGTGTTGGGTCTTTTGGTAGGTGCGGTACTTTACTTCCATCCTGAGGTAACCATGCGCGACCATAATAAGACCATAATCACGGAGCAGTTTACGGTTGAAGAAGTACGGGGTGAGGAAATAAAGTCTACCATGACCACCGTACCCTTTTTTAAAAATAATGAATTCGATTACGGAAGTTTTATTTCTTGGATGGGAGAAGGGGCCAAGGAGTATGCGTGGTTGATATTCATCCCCATTATCATTTTAATTGTTACGGCTGTTTCCAACGGGGCAAACCTAACCGATGGTATCGATGGCTTGGCAGCTGGGACTTCAGCCATAATAGTATTTACCCTAGGGGTTTTCGCTTTGGTTTCCGGTAATATTATTTTTTCAGAATACTTGGATATCATGTACATACCAAGGGTTGGTGAGCTGTTGATATTCATCACCGCATTTGTGGGCGCACTGGTAGGTTTTCTTTGGTACAATACCTATCCGGCCCAAGTTTTTATGGGGGATACGGGCAGTTTGACCATTGGCGGGGTAATCGCGGTAATTGCCATAATCGTCAGAAAGGAATTATTGATTCCCGTCCTTTGCGGCATTTTTTTCGCAGAATCCCTATCGGTCATGACACAAGTGGCGTATTTCAAGTATACCAAAAAGAAATTTGGGGAAGGTAGGCGTATTTTTTTAATGTCGCCCCTGCACCATCATTATCAAAAGAAGGGATATCACGAAAGTAAGATCGTAACCAGATTTTGGATTGTGGGTATTATGTTGGCCGTTGTGACCATTGTAACTCTTAAGGTTAGATAGATGGCTTTTTTGGTAGTGCTTGGGGGGGGTGAAAGCGGTGTGGGTACCGCCATTTTAGGACAAAAAAAGGGATTTGATGTTTTTGTTTCCGACAAGGGAAAAATAAAGGAAAAATATAAAAACGTTCTTGAACATATTGGGATTGATTGGGAAGAATCAAAACATTCTGAGGAAAAAATAATGAAGGCCGATGTGGTCATGAAAAGTCCCGGAATTCCGGATTCCGTTCCGTTGGTGAAGGAGTTGGTCAATAAAGGAATTCCTGTTATCTCTGAAATTGAATTTGCTTCAAGATATACCGATGCAAAAATCATAGGGATAACAGGAAGCAACGGAAAGACTACCACTACGATGCTTACCTACCATATTTTAAAAAGTGGCGGTTTGAACGTAGCTATGGCCGGTAATATTGGTGATAGTTTCGCGAAAATGGTGGCCGAGGAAAACTTTGATTACTATGTTTTGGAAATCAGCAGTTTTCAATTGGACGGTATCCGGGAATTTAAACCGCATATTTCCATAATTACCAACATTACACCAGACCATTTGGATCGGTATGAATATAAGTTTGAAAACTATATCGCCTCCAAATTCTTGATCACCAAAAACCAAACAATTGAGGATTGTTTTATCTATGATGCGGATGATGAAGTTATCGCCAATTGGTTAAAGGAACACCCGGTCAAATCCAAATTACTCCCTTTTTCCCTAAAGGAATCCTTGAAGGAAGGGGCCTGTATAGAGGAAAATGAAATTAAAATAACAACGCAAGTAGACACTATAAAAATGATGACAGACAGTTTAGCATTGGAAGGCCAGCATAACTTAAAGAATACCATGGCCGCCGCCATGGTGGCAAAATTGGTGGGCATCCGCAAGGAAACTATTCGGGAATGCATTTCCAATTTTCAAGGGGCTCCCCACAGGTTGGAGAAGGTATTGAAAATACACCATGTGCAGTATATAAATGATTCTAAGGCCACCAATGTAAATGCCACTTACTATGCTTTGGAGAGCGTAAAAACTCCCGTAGTCTGGATTGTTGGAGGAGTGGATAAGGGTAATGAATACAAGGAGTTGATGCCCTTGGTGCGGGAGAAGGTGAAGGCCATTGTTTGTTTGGGGATCGATAATGAAAAAATCAAGGACACCTTTGGTAATGTGGTTGATCTTTTGGTGGAGACCTATGCCATGGAGGAAGCGGTGAAAGTGGCCTATAAAATTGCAGAAAGAGGCGATACGGTGTTATTGTCCCCAGCCTGTGCCAGTTTTGACCTTTTTCAGAACTATGAGGATCGGGGTAATCAATTCAAAAACTGCGTCAAAAATTTATAAGTAGTGCGAAACCTATTGCAAAATATTAATGGGGACAAAGCCATTTGGGCCATAGCGGCACTTTTGGCATTGTTTTCATTTCTTCCTGTATACAGTGCCAGTAGTAATTTGGTTTATGTAGTAGGTAACGGTACTACAGTAGGGCATTTGGTGAAACATGCCTTGTTACTGTTCTTAGGTTTTGGGATTATATACGGGGTACATAAAATTCCGACCCATTTTTTTAAGGGACTTTCTTTAATTGCCATGCCCATTGTGATCGTACTATTGATTTTTGTATTGGCACAGGGAACAACCGCAGGTGAAACCAATGCGAGCAGGTGGATACGATTGCCGCTTGTTGGGTTTGGATTTCAACCTTCGAACTTGGCGGCCGTGGTTTTGATGATCTATGTAGCAAGATATTTGTCAAAAGTGCGTGATATAAAGGTTACTTTCAAGGAAAGTATCTTGCCTTTGTGGTTGCCTGTATTTTTAGTAGTGGTCCTAATCCTTCCGGCTAACTTTTCAACTGCGGGAATTATATTTTCCATGGTCTTGATGTTATGTTTTTTGGGGGGATACCCATTAAAGTATTTGATTGCAATCGTTGGTACGGGAATCGCTTGTTTGGTCCTTTTTATTTTGGTCGCCAAGGCCGCTCCTGATTTGTTTCCAAATAGGGTGGACACTTGGATGAGCCGTATCGATAGTTTTAGCAACCCTGAGGATACTGAAGGTACCTATCAGATAGAAAAGGCCAAAATAGCCATCGCTACTGGAGGAGTAATGGGCAAAGGTGCTGGAAAAAGCGTACAGAAGAATTTCCTTCCCCAGAGTTCGTCGGATTTTATCTATGCCATTATTGTCGAGGAATATGGGCTTTTGGGTGGATTTGCCCTCATGTTTTTTTACCTGTTTTTGTTGTTCAGAATCGTTGTGGTCGCAAATGGCTGCTCTACCATTTTTAGCAAATTGTTGGTGTTAGGTGTTGGTTTGCCCATAGTTTTTCAGGCTTTGATCAATATGGCCGTGGCCGTGGAGCTGTTTCCAGTAACGGGCCAAAATTTACCCTTGATCAGTAGTGGGGGAACTTCCAGCTGGATGACCTGTCTAGCGATAGGGATCATTTTAAGTGCCAGTAACAAAAGCATGCAGCAGACGAAAGAGAGTACCGTGGATATTGATGAAAGCAACCCTTTAGAAGTATTGAGTGGGCAGTTATAGGTTTATTATATCCGGGGGCGGAACGGGGGGACATATCTATCCGGCGATTTCAATTGCCGACGAACTGAAAAGAAGACATCCTGATGCCGAATTCCTTTTTGTGGGTGCCAAGGATAGGATGGAAATGGAGAAGGTTCCCCAAGCGGGATACAAAATTGAAGGATTGTGGATTACAGGGATACAACGGAAACTCACCCTTAAAAATGTATTGTTTCCAATAAAACTGATAAGTAGTTTGATAAAGGCGAGTAACATAGTAAGCAGGTTCAAGCCCCATGCCGTCGTAGGTACTGGCGGTTTTGCCAGTGGTCCTTTGCTAAAGGCGGCTTCCGGTAGAAATATACCTTGTGTACTACAGGAGCAGAACTCCTTTGCCGGAATCACGAACAAACTACTCAAGAACAAGGTAGCCAAGATTTGTGTGGCCTACGATGGTATGGAACGATTTTTTCCTGCCGATAAAATTGTGAAAACCGGAAACCCCGTACGGGCCGATTTAATATCCATACAGGAGAATCAGTCTGATGCGCTAGGATTTTTTGGTTTGAACACGCAAAAGAAAACCCTTTTGGTGCTTGGGGGCAGTTTGGGCTCCAAGCGAATCAATGTCTTGATTGCCGATAACCTGGAGTTTTTCAAATCCTTGAACCTTCAGTTGATTTGGCAATGCGGTAAGGGTTATATAAAGACGTACGAAGGTCAAAATTCAGATTCTGTAAAGATTCATGCTTTTTTGAACGATATGGCAAAGGCCTATGCCGCGGCGGATATGATCATTTCCAGATCTGGGGCTGGAGCGGTTTCCGAGTTATGTTTGGTAGGAAAGCCTACCATCTTTATTCCATCGCCTGTGGTGGCGGAGGACCATCAGACAAAAAATGCACAAGCTTTGGTGGCCGAAGATGCTGCTATCATGATCAAGGAAAGTGATTTGGAAGAAAAGTTTAAAGAAGAGTTTTTGACGGTATTCGAGTCGGAAGAAAAACGGGAGCGACTTTCCAAAAATATAAAGGCTTTGGCGCTGCCAAATGCCACGAAGGATATTTGCGATGAAATAGAAAAATTGTTGAATTAGCCAACATGGAAATTAAGGATATACATAGGGTTTACTTCATTGGTATCGGAGGTATAGGTATGTCCGCATTGGCCCGGTATTTCAAGTTTATCGGGAAAGAAGTGGCCGGTTACGATAAGACCGAGACCCCTTTGACACTTGAACTATCGGGCCATGCGATTTCCGTGCATTATGAGGATGATCTTGAATTGGTTCCCAAATCGTTCTTAAACCCTACCGAAACTTTAATTGTTTATACACCGGCCGTAAAAACTACACATTCAGAATATCAATACTTTCTTAGGAATGATTTTGTCATCAAAAAGCGCTCTGAAGTTTTGGGGTTGATTACCCAAGATTCCTTCTGCTTTGCCGTAGCGGGTACACACGGTAAGACGACTACATCAAGCATTCTTGCCCATTTATTGCGGGAGACAGGAACACCTCTAACAGCATTTTTGGGAGGTATATCAGAGGATTTCAATAGCAATTTTCTTTTAGAGGGAACCGAATATTCGGTCGTGGAGGCTGATGAGTTTGATCGCTCTTTTTTAAGGTTGTCACCCAATGTGGCCTGTATTACCTCTATGGACGCGGATCATTTGGATATCTATGGCGATGCAGCGGAATTACAAAAGTCATTTCACCAGTTTGTTGGCCGCATTAAGCCCGGTGGAAAACTGTTCGTACGAAACGGTCTGCCCTTGGAAGGGATTACCTATGGAATTGAGGATGATTCGGATTATTGTATCCGAAATATAAAAATAGAACATGGTGCCTACATTTTTGATTTGGGAACCCCGGACGGAACATTTACTGGGGTTAAATTCAACAAGCCGGGAAGACACAACTTATTGAACGGTTTGGTTGCTTTTGCTATGGCGATACAGGCAGGTTCCCCACCGTATCGCCTGGCCGAAGCTTTGGCTTCTTTTAAGGGTGTTCAGAGACGATTTTCCTACCGTATCAAAAACGAGGATTTCGTCCTCATAGATGATTACGCCCATCACCCAACTGAAATAGATGCCGTGTACGATGCCATAACGGAAATGCATCCCAATAAAAGGGTTTTGGCCATTTTCCAGCCGCATTTATTCAGCCGGACAAAGGATTTTGGGGATGATTTTGCAAAAAGTCTATCGAAATTCCATAGCGTACTTCTTTTGGAAATCTATCCGGCCAGGGAAGAGCCTATGGAGGGAATAGATTCCGCTTGGCTATTGAAAAAAATGACCAATCCTGTAAAGAAAATAGTTGAAAAAGGGGATTTGGTATCGGAAATAAAAGCCCAAAATCCAGAAGTGCTTGTCATGATGGGGGCAGGGGACATAGGGCTGGAAATTATGAAGGTAAAAAAGGAATTGGAGTATGCGCATTAATTGGAATTTTATAAAAATTACGGCTCTGATCTTAATGATAATGGGGCTTTACGCTTTTTCTAACAACAGAAGCCGCAATAAGAATGTAGTTCGTACCAAGGTGGAATTTTTGGGGGACCAAAATTTGTATATCACTGAGGGCGCGGTTAATAAATTGTTAATACAAAATTATGGGCGGCTCGAAAATGTCCCTAAAGAAAATATAGTTTTGAATACTATAGAAAAGGCCCTTGAGGCCAATGAAATGGTGAAAAGTGCCCAGGTCTATGTCACTATAGACGGTGAGCTAACGTCTAAAATTGTTCAACGCAAACCCATAGGACGCATTGAGGGGGATTCAAAGTTTTATCTGGATGATGAAGGAAAACGTATGCCGTTTTCATCCAATTATTCGGCTAGGGTGCCTATTATCACAGGCAATATAACAGGGAAGAGCCTGGAGGATGTGTATAAAATTTTGGAGTTTATAAACAAGGACGATTTTTTGCGTAAGAATGTAATAGGTATTCATATCAAGGCGGAGGATGATTACCAATTGAAGTTTAGGCTGAACCAGTTTGTGGTGAATTTAGGGGATATTGAAAATTTGGAAACGAAGTTCAGCAATTTTAAAGCCTTTTACGCCAAGGCGAACAAGGATAATACCTTGGAGGATTTTGCGGAAGTTAGTTTGGAATTCAATAATCAGGTAGTGTGCACTAAAATATAACAACATGGAACAAGGAAATTATTCGGTCGGTTTAGACATAGGGACCACTAAAATTGTGGCCATAATCGGAAGAAAGAACGAGTACGGGAAAATTGAGATTTTGGGTATTGGTAAATCCAAAAGTCTGGGCGTACATAGAGGCGTTGTTAACAATATCACACAAACCATAAAATCCATACAGCAGGCCGTGGAACAGGCCGAAACCAATTCCGGACTAAAAATAGGTTCCGTTGTAGTAGGGATTGCCGGTCAGCACATCAGAAGCCTGCAGCACAGTGACTACATTACCAGAAAGGATTCAGAGGAAGTTATCAATGAGGACGACTTGGATTCCTTGGTCAATCAAGTCTATAAACTGATCATGCTTCCTGGGGAGGAAATCATTCATGTATTGCCACAGGAATATAAGGTGGATGGACAGACTGAAATAAAAGAGCCTATTGGTATGTACGGTGGCAGATTGGAGGCCAATTTCCATGTGGTGGTAGGCCAGGTTTCCTCTATCAAGAATGTAGGCAGATGTATAAAAAGTGCAGGACTGGACTTGGGGAACATTACCTTGGAGCCACTGGCATCTGCTGATGCCGTGTTGAGCATGGAAGAGAAGGAGGCCGGCGTCGCTTTGATCGATATAGGGGGCGGAACTACGGATTTGGCCATTTTTAAAGATGGTATTATCCGTCATACGGCCGTAATACCTTTTGGTGGCGGCGTTATAACCGAGGATATTAAGGAAGGCTGCTCCATCATAGAAAAACAGGCCGAAAGTCTTAAGGTACGTTTTGGTTCCGCTTGGCCTGGGGAGAACAAGGACAATGAAATCGTATCCATACAAGGTTTGAGGGGCCGTGAACCTAAGGAAATTACCTTAAAGAACCTCTCCAAAATCATACATGCCAGAGTGGTCGAAATTATAGAGCAAGTGTATGTTGAAATCAAGAACTATGGTCATGACGAGCAAAAAAAGAAATTGATTGCGGGCATCGTACTTACAGGAGGTGGAAGTCAATTGAAGCACCTAAAGCAGTTGGTGGAATATATTACGGGAATGGATACCCGTATAGGCTACCCCAACGAGCATTTGGCAGGGGATTCAGACGAGGAAGTGGCCAGCCCCCTTTACGCCACGGCCGTAGGTTTGTTGATGAACGCCATTAGGAAGGAAGAAAGGAAGTCGGCCATCAATAAAAATAAGATTAAGAAGGAGGAAGAACCTGTAATGGCCGGCTTTGAAGAAGAGGTTAAGGTGAATCAACCTATGAAGGAGCGGAAATCCGTTTTTGACCGATGGTCCGAAAAGTTGAAGGATTTTTTGGATAATGCCGAGTAAAGTATAAGCACATAATAACCAGTAATAATAATAGTATGAGTAATCACAACGAATTTGATAGTATTTCTTTTGATCTTCCAAAAAATCAAAGTAACGTCATAAAAGTCATTGGAGTTGGTGGCGGCGGTAGTAATGCCATAAACCATATGTTCCAGGCCGGTATCAACGGGGTGGACTTTGTTATCTGTAATACAGATGCACAAGCCTTGGACAATAGTCCAGTACCTAACAAGATTCAACTTGGCGTGTCATTGACGGAGGGATTGGGAGCTGGTGCCAATCCTGAGATAGGTGAACAGGCCGCAATGGAGAGTATGGAGGATATCAAAGGTATGTTGGACCGTACGACAAAAATGATTTTCATTACTGCCGGTATGGGTGGGGGAACAGGGACTGGTGCTGCTCCCGTAATTGCCAAGTTCGCTAAGGAAATGGATATCCTAACAGTTGGTATTGTTACCATGCCCTTTCAATTCGAGGGTAAAATGCGTTGTGATCAAGCCCAACTGGGTATAGAAAAATTACGAAAAAATGTCGATTCCTTAATTGTAATCAACAATAATAAGTTAAGGGAAGTTTATGGAAACCTTGGGTTTAAGGCTGGTTTTTCAAAGGCTGACGAAGTTTTGGCAACTGCCGCTAGAGGTATAGCAGAGGTGATAACCCACCACTATACGCAGAACATCGACTTACGCGATGCCAAGACGGTTCTTTCCAATAGTGGAACGGCGATTATGGGATCGGCCATTGCATCTGGATCTTCAAGGGCCAATGAAGCGATAATGAAAGCACTGGATTCACCGCTTTTGAACGACAACAAAATTACGGGCGCTAAGAATGTATTGCTGTTGATTGTATCCGGAGCTCAAGAAATCACCATCGATGAAATAGGTGAAATCAATGATCATATTCAAATTGAAGCTGGATACGGGGCCAATATCATCATGGGTGTTGGAGAGGACGAATCCCTGGGCGAGTCCATCGCGGTTACCGTTATCGCCACGGGTTTTAATGTTGAACAACAGGATGACATAGTAAATACCGAAGCAAAAAAAATCATTCATACCTTAGAAGACAATCAAAAGGCGGAAGCTGAACTATTGTCAACCCAACGTACTATACACACCTTGGAAATTGAGGAGGAAGAAGAAGAAAAGGAAGAACCCAAGGAGCGTTATCAGTTTTTAGATCCAGGTGACTTTGATTTAATTCCCACTACCAATTACATTCGCAATTTTAATGTGTTTTATGATGAGGTAATCGCCGAATCCATTTCAGAGGAAGACTTTGTAATCATCGATGCAACATCCAAAATAAGGGATATCGAAGTAGTTGAACCTGAAGTTTTGAAGTATAGCAGGGAAGAAAAAGAACAATTCGCCATGAGTTTCGGTAAGCCAATGGAAGAAGAAGAAAACGAGAACGTTGTGGTTTTTAATTTTGATGACGAAATTAAGGATTTGGACGTGAACGATAGCGTGGAGATAATTCCTGTTTTGGAGTATAATAAAAAGGGAGAGACAAGATACAGTTTGGACGACTATATGGAGCTTGAGAATAGGCTGACAGGCGCAAAATCTAAAGCTGAGGAGTTCGAACCTAAAATTATAGAAGATGAATTGGTTTTTGAGAAAAGAACCGTTGTATCCAGGGAAAATAGTAACCATGATACCTCGTTAGATCCCATGGAAACCCCTATTGAGGAACTCTTGAGACAGAGAGCGGATGAACGCCGTAGAAAGTTAAAGGATTTCAATTATAAGTTCAAAAATAGCTTGAGCAATATTGATGAAATCGAAAAGGAACCGGCATACAAAAGACAGGGAGTAAATTTGAACGACAATCCACGGGAAAAAAAAATTTCCAGAACGACCCTAAGTGATGATAGTAATGACGAGATTCAATTAAGGTCCAACAATTCGTTTTTGCACGATAACGTTGATTAGTATTGGGGCTATAAAACTTTTGAACCCGAAAACAAACATTGTTTTCGGGTTTATTATTTATCTTTGCAGACCAAAAACCACAATAGATGAGTTTACAGGCAAAAGTAATGGAACAGATGAAGGTGGCTATGAAATCCAAGGATACGGTAGCCTTGGAATCCTTGAGAGCCATCAAATCCGCTCTTTTGTTGGAGAGCACTAGTGGTTCCGGTAAGGAAATTAGTGAAGAGGATGAGATCAGGTTGGTTCAGAAATTGGTAAAACAGCGAAAGGATAGTGCCGCGATTTTTATAGAACAAGGAAGAAAGGATTTAGCAGATCCAGAATTGGCACAGGTTGCAGTGATAGAACAATTTTTACCGGAACAACTTACTGAGGAAGAAGTCGAAAAAGTAGTTATACAAACTATCGATGCCACAGGTGCTTCGGGTATGAAGGATATGGGAAAGGTCATGGGTATCGTTTCCAAGGAATTGGCAGGTCAGGCGGATGGGAAGTTAATTTCCACGATTGTAAAGCAAAAATTAAGTTCCTAGATTAAGGTAATGGCCGCGTGGCGCAACTGAATAGCGCATCAGATTTCGGCTCTGAGGGTTGGGGGTTTGAATCCCTCCGCGGTCACGAATAAATCGAAAGCAAGCTAAAGCAAATAGCTTGCTTTTTTGTTTTAGTGAGGTTTTGATTTTCAAAGCGGAGCTTTGAGGGAAAAGCGCAGCCAATCCCGATATGGTTCGTCATTTTGATTTTATTCTGCTTGAGCGTTTTTTTGTTTGAACTATTTTCAAAGCGAAGCAATCCCTCCGCGGTCATTTCAATCATTAAAGCCCATCGATTTTTCGATGGATTTTTTGTTTTATCAATAACTTGAAGCGAAGCTTCAAAGTCTCGGAGTAAAAGAAAAGTGATTGCAATAGGATTTTTTATTTTCAGGAAGAGGCGAAAAGTAAGTTTTCATAACAATTAATTCCTGCGAATCCACAAATAAATCCCTATCCATTGATATGAATTAAGGCTTTTTGTGCAATTTTAGTATCGGCGAGCCTTCACATTATAAATTACAACCCTTAAAATTAACGCAACTTTAGCAAGGTTGGTTCAGAACAAAACGAACTATAGGTTAATTTTGACCTATAAATTACACTATGGCCCTTTGTTCGGAATACAAAAGAGAGTTAATAGAGGAATTGGGCCTCTATTTTGAAAAAAGGCACAGTTTGCCGCCCTTGGCTTCTCGTATTTATGCCATTATGGTATTATCCTCTTTCGAGGGCTTTACTTTTGAGGAACTTATGGACATAACCCAGGCAAGTAAAAGTTCCGTTTCCACCAATTTAAATCTCTTGTTGCAATTAAAGTTCTTGGAATACTATACGCGGCCCGGTGAGCGGAAAAGATATTTTAGGAGTTCCGGTAGTTTTTTGCAAAACATGCTAAAAGAGCGTTATGAAACAATAAATTCGGATCTGGAACTAACCCAAAAAGTCAATAAGTTTAATCAGGAGAACAATCCGGAAAATTATAGCAAAAAGGGGTACATCGGAGATATTTTTCACACCTTCCTGGTACGGGAGAAATTGAATATTGAACAAACCTTACAACGCATAAGGGACTTCAAAGAAAAAAACTAAAAACTATTAAGTTATCCAATATGAAGAAATTTTACACCTTCCTTATTGTTATTTCAGCCCTATTTTTAATTTCCTGTGGTGACGAAACCGTTGGAAATTCAGGTGGCGGAACTGCAGTGCCGTCATTTCAGGTAATAGAAATACCTACAAAGGATGTTACTTCCTTTACTACATATCCTGCAAGTATTGAGGGAATTGTTAATAGTGAGGTTATGGCCAAAATCTCAGGTTATATTACAGATGTCTTGGTAGATGAGGGGGAACAGGTAAAAAAGGGAGAGACCCTTTTTAAATTGGAAACCCAATCCCTAAGTCAGGATGCCGCTGCGGCTTCAGCAAATGTCAATGCCGCCCAGGTTGAGGTGGATAAACTAAAACCTTTGGTTGAAAAGAATATTATCAGCAGTGTGCAGCTGGAAACCGCAAAGGCAAAGTTGCAACAGGCAAAAAGTACTTATAATTCCATCAATGCCAACATCAACTATGGGAGTATTAAAAGCCCTGTTGATGGATACGTTGGTTCGATTCGCTTTAGAAGAGGAGCCTTGGTTAGCCCATCCAACACACAACCACTAACCATTGTTGCGGATATAAGCGAGGTATTTGCCTATTTTTCCATGAATGAAAAGGATTATTTGGATTTTATTCAGGATACGAAGGGCAATACTATAGACGAGAAGATACAGAACCTACCCGAAGTTGAATTAATTCTCGCCAATGGTAGGGTATACAATCAAAAGGGGAAAATCGAGACCATAAATTCTCAGGTAGATGCCGCTACGGGAGCCATTACTTTTAGGGCCAAATTTGACAATCCCTCTCGGATTTTGACTAATGGCAATAGTGCTAAGATTAGGATACCCAAAAAATACGAGGGTGTGATAGTGGTTCCCAAGGAGAGTACTTTTGAAAGGCAAGGTAATGTATATATTTATTTGGTTAACAAAGATAGTACCGCGGCTGCCAAGTCCATAAATGTCATCAATGAGGTGGATAATCTCTACCTGGTAGAAAGTGGTATCAATAAAGGGGACAGAGTTATTGGCCTTGGAGTTGACAAATTGCGTGGAGATTCCAAAATAATACCCCTCCAAGTGCCTTTTGATAGTGTGGCAAAACCCATAAAAAAACTGTTTAGATAATACATGTTGAATCACTGAAAATTTTTAGAAAATGCTACAAAAGTTTATTGAACGGCCAGTGCTTTCAACGGTAATTTCGATTATTATCGTAATTCTAGGGTTATTGGGCCTCACCTCTTTGCCCATTACCCAGTATCCGGATATTGCGCCGCCAACCATAAGTGTTAGTGCAACCTATCCAGGTGCCAATGCCGAAACTATTTTAGAAAGTGTCATTATTCCACTTGAGGAGCAGATTAACGGGGTTGAGGGAATGACCTATCTAACTTCTACAGCAACCAATAGTGGAACGGCAACCATCGATGTATTTTTTGATCAAGAGGTAGATCCGGATATAGCCGCCGTCAATGTTCAAAACCGGGTAGCCAGGGCAAACTCGCTTTTGCCACAGGCCGTAATCCAAACGGGCGTGACCACCCAAAAGCAGCAAACGAGTGCGCTTATGTTCATGTCTTTTTACAGTAGCAATCCGGATTATGATGAAACATTCGTTCAGAATTATCTCAAAATAAACGTAATTCCTGAGATACAACGTGTAAACGGTGTGGGCAATGTAAACGTTTTTGGTTCCAAGGACTATGCTATGCGAATTTGGCTTCAGCCAGAAAAACTTGCGGCATACGGACTCATTCCTTCCGATGTTGTTGGGGTACTCAGGGAGCAAAGCTTGGAAGCGGCTGCTGGAGCTTTAGGCGAGAACGACGGTGAGGCGTTTAGTTATGTGATAAAATACGGAGGTAGGTTTAAGACTGAAGATCAGTATAGCAATATTGTCGTAAAGGCTTTGGACAATGGTCGTTTCCTAAGATTGGCAGACGTTGCCGAAATTGAGTTGGGTGCCCAATCCTATGCCGCTAGTTCAATGACAGCTGGTTACCCAGCCGTAAACATGGGTATTTACCAGACAAAAGGTTCCAATGCCAGGGAAATCATACTTGAAATTGAGAACAAGTTGGAAAAGATCAAACAAGACCTGCCGGCAGGTATAAACATATTTATACCCTATAGTACCAATAACTTCCTGAACGCCTCTATAGAAAAGGTCGTGAGTACTTTGGTAGAGGCCTTTTTGCTTGTATTCTTGGTAGTATTTATTTTTTTACAGGATTTCAGGTCAACCTTGATACCTGCCATTGCGGTTCCTGTGTCCATCATTGGAACGTTTTTCTTTCTTAACCTTTTTGGATATTCGATTAATCTATTGACACTTTTTGCACTGGTTTTGGCCATAGGAATTGTAGTGGACGATGCCATTGTAGTCGTTGAGGCCGTCCATGCTAAAATGGACGAGGGTGCCCAGGATGCCAAAAAGGCCACCATAACGGCCATGAACGAAATTTCCGGGGCCATCATTTCAATTACATTGGTGATGGCCGCAGTTTTTATACCGGTAACCTTTGTGCAAGGTCCAACCGGGGTGTTTTATGAACAATTTGGTGTGACGTTGATTGTGGCCATCATGATTTCGGCACTTAATGCCTTGACATTGAGCCCCGCCCTGTGCGCACTGTTCCTGAAACCACATGAAGAGCATACCACTAAAAAGAAAAGTTTAAAGCAGCGTTTTTTCGATGCCTTTAATACCGGCTTTAAGGCAACGACCAATAAATACGGTCAATCTGTAAGTTTTTTGTATAAACATAAATGGATTACGGTTTTTATACTTGTTCTCGCCTTGGCGGGTATATGGTGGTCGTCCAGCGTTGTTAAAACTGGTTTTGTTCCCGATGAAGATCGTGGAATTGTCTTTATGAACATTGAATTGCCTCCGGGTTCCTCTATCGATAGGACACATGAAGTTAACGAGGAACTGTATTCCAAAATTAAGCAAATACCAGGAGTTTTGGATGGATCGGTAATTGAAGGAAGAAGTTTTCTGGGAGGGGCAGGAAGCAATTACGGACTTGGTTTTGTTAGATTAAAGGACTGGGACGAAAGGGATGCCGATTCCCTATCTATGGCTTCCATAACCGCCAAAATGTTCGGGGCGGCCGCGACGATTCCAGAGGCGAATATCGTATTCTTTGCCCCTCCAAGTATCCCAGGTTTTGGTCGTTCCTCCGGGGTAGAGGTGAATCTCTTAGATAGGGCAAGCGGAAGTTTTACCGATTTGGATAGGATCAACAAAAAGTTTATTGCCGATTTAACAGATAGACCAGAAATTCAATATGCACAATCCTCATTTGACACTGGCTATCCCCAATATGAACTTGAAATAAATGTGCCAAGGGCCAAGGAACTTGGGGTTTCCATAAGTAGTATTTTCGCAACACTACAAGGTTATATAGGAAGTATTTTTGCCGCCGACTTTTCACGTTTTGGCAAACAGTACCGTGTGTACGTGCAAGCACTTCCGGAGGATAGGGCAGACAAAGATAACCTGGACCAAATGTTCGTTAGGACTTCGGGGGGCGTGATGACGCCTATTACCGAGTTTATAACCTTGGAAAGGGTGTATGGACCACAATCGGTTACAAGGTTTAATTTGTTCAACTCCACTAAGATTACGGCTGCCACCAATCCAGGTTATAGTTCTGGGGATGCCATTAAAGCGGTAGAAGAAGTGGCAAAATCCCTACCCACCACATTTTCCATAGCCTACTCAGGCCTGACACGCGAAGAAGTTAACGCCGGGGATCAAACAACGACCATCTTTTTACTGTCGTTGGTTTTCGTATATTTTCTTTTGGCCGCCCAATATGAGAGTTATCTGATTCCTTTTTCCGTACTCTTTTCTTTACCCTTGGGTGTGTTCGGGGCTTATTTTTCAACCCAAATTGCTGGCCTTCAGAACAATATTTATTTTCAGATCGCTTTGATCATGTTACTAGGTCTGTTGGCAAAAAATGCCATATTGATTGTAGAATTTGCACTGCAACGAAGAAAACATGGACTGAGTATATTAAATGCGGCCATAGAGGGTGCAGAGTCCAGATTACGGCCCATATTAATGACTTCATTCGCATTTATACTTGGTTTAATGCCCTTGGCTTTGGCCAATGGTGTGGGTGCAGAAGGGAACAGGTCCATCGGTACCGGAGCCGTAGGTGGATTATTGATTGGGACCGTAATTGGGGTTTTTGTAATCCCCACCTTGTTTATTTTCTTCCAATGGTTGCAGGAGAAGATATCGGGAACCCCAAAATTTGAAGAGGTTCAAAAGGCCGAATAAATTATTGATTATGGTATTGTCAAAATATATAAAAATTGGATTTGTCGTTGTTTTGCCATTATTATTGGCATCATGCTTTTCGGCCAAAACATATGAAAGACCGGAAGATGTTACCCTGGATGCCCAATACTTTCGAACAGATTCCTTGCAGAAAGATAGTATTTCCTTGGTCTTGGTTTCATGGAAGGAATTGTTTACAGATCCGTACCTGCAAAATTATATTGAAGAAGGTCTTGAAAATAATATTGACATTCGAAAGGCCATTCAACGCATTTTGATTTCGGAAGCTTACCTAAAACAGGGAAGGTCCGGCTATTTTCCCACGTTAAACCTGAACCCAAAATATACACATACAGAGATATCCGGAAATAGTCAGTTTGGGGGACTTTTTAATAGGTTGGATCAATACGAGGTTAGTGGTGGACTATCTTGGGAAGCTGATGTTTGGGGTAAAATCAGGAGCAATAAAAGGGCTTTTGAGGCAAGTTATCTTCAATCGGTCGCCGCTCATAAAGCTGTTAAGAGTACCTTGGTGGGAAATATAGCTTCCCTATATTATCAACTTTTGTCTGTGGATGAACAGATTCAAATTGCGAAACTTACCATAGAAAATCGCTCTAATGGATTGGAAACGACAAAAGCCCTAAAAGAGGCTGGAAATGTTACCGAAGTTGCCGTAAAACAAACCGAGGCGCAACTATATACCGCCCAAGCCCTGCTTATCGACCTGGAAAATTCTGCGAAGCTTTTGGAAAATGCCATGTCCTTGATTTTGGGGGGTGAACCCAAGGAAATTGTAAGAAACACCTTGGAGGATCAAAAAATTGATACACCTTTGAGCACAGGTATACCCGCCCAGCTCTTGGCAAATAGACCCGATGTAATATCGGCCGAGTACGGCCTCATAAACGCATTTGAACTTACAAATGTTGCTAGGAGTAATTTTTATCCATCCATCACGCTAACCGCAAATGGAGGACTTCAAAGTTTGGATTTAAATAAATTGTTCGATACCAATTCGTTATTTGCCTCGGTCATTGGAGGGCTTACGCAACCTTTATTCAATGGTAGACGAATACGAACCCAATATGAAGTAAGCAATGCGCAGCAGGAACAATCAAAATTGGATTTTAAGTACGCACTGTTGAACGCTTCAAAGGAAGTATCCGATGCGCTTTTTTCCTACCATGCGGCCATGGATAAAATCAAGGTAAAGGAAAAGGAATATGAAGCTTATACCTTGGCTAGGGAATATTCGCAGGAGCTCTTGGATAATGGTTTGGCGAATTACCTGGAGGTATTGAATGCAAGGCAAAATACGCTCAACACGAATTTGGATTTAATTTCGACCAAAAATAATAAACTACAGGCCATAGTGGACTTATATCTGGCGCTGGGCGGCGGATGGAATTAACAGTTTTATTTATGCTTCTTGTCCAAGACATTCCTTACGATCATTTTTGCATGGATCCTCGAGTTCTCAATGAACCATTTATGAGTTTCCATACCGCCACAAATCACTCCCGCCAAATAAAGATTCTCCACATTGGTTTCCATAGTTTCCGGGTCGTATTCCGGTAACCGCTTTTCGTCTTCGGAAATATGTATACCCAGCATTTCCAAGAACTGAAAATTGGGCTTGTAGCCTGTAAGGGCCAGTACAAAATCATTGGGAATCGTTTTGGTCGCTCCCTTTTCATAGGTAATTTCCAAGGAATCTTCGTGAATGGTCTTTACGGTGCTATTGTAATATGCCGTAATGCTACCTTCCTCGATTCTGTTGATGATATCCGGGCGTACCCAATACTTCACGCGTTGTCCTACTTCCGGACCCCTAATGATCAACGAAACCTCCGCTCCCTTTCTCCAACATTCCAAAGCAGCGTCTATGGCACTGTTGCTGGCCCCTACGACCGCTACCTTTTGACCGGCATAATAATGGGGATTATTATAGTAATGGGAGACTTTTGGCAAATCTTCCCCAGGTACGTTCAGTAGGTTGGGAATATCATAAAAACCTGTGGCTACGATAACGTGATTTGTTTGGTACTGTCCCTTGTTTGTCCTTACATGAAAAATATCGTTAGCCTTTTCAACTTCCAACACTTTTTCAAAAAGCTGTATATTCAGTTTGTTGGAAGTCACGATTCTTCGGTAATATTCCAGGGCTTCGTCCCGTTTGGGTTTTGCCTCTTTGCTTATAAAGGGTATTTCATCGATTTCCAATCGCTCCGAAGATGAAAAGAACTGCATGTTTGCTGGGTAGTTGAAAAGGGAATTCACAATGGGCCCTTTTTCCAAAATAACATAGGACAGGCCATTTTTCTGGGCTTCCAGCCCACATGCGATACCGATCGGTCCACCTCCTATGATTGCAATATCCATTAACCCCATTATCCTTAATTTATCGGAATAATTTTCTTTGTGTTCTTCTACAAAACTAGACATTTTAGTTAACAAAAATGACCTGGATAGCGATTGAAAAGGGTTGAAAATAATTGGTACCTATGATTTTTATCATGCTCTATGTACGTTGTTAACTCGAACTTTAAGTATCATTAAAAAACCAGAGTTATGAGTCTAAGACATAGAGTGCCCGTTTCAACAATTATGACAAAAAAGATCATCACATTGAACAGTAATGATCAATTGGAAACCGCGGAACGCCTTTTTAAGGAGAACCATATCCGTCATATTCCCGTCGTGGAGGGCGATAGGATCATCGGAATGTTGAGTCTAACGGATTTGCTTCGCATTAGTTTTGCCGATGGCGCCTACGAAGAGGATGCCGATGTGGAAACCATCGTTTACAATATGTTCACCATTTCACAGGTAATGGCCAAAAATCTTAAGAGTATTTCTTCGGATACCACGATAAAGGAAGTGGCCGAAATCCTGGCGCATAATGAATTTCATGCGCTTCCCGTAGTTGATGGCGAAAAATTGGTAGGTATTGTTACCACTACAGATTTGATAAAATACCTTTTGGAGCAGTATTAGTTTTAGGTTACGCAAAAGGTGGTCAAAATCATTGTGATGCATTGGCCACCTTTCGTTTTTTATTTTCCGTCTGCTACCGATTTAAGTTCCGAAATTGTTTGTACAGGGTTTTCACTTTTAAAGACAAAGCTGCCCGCTACCAATACATCCGCACCGGCATCAACCAATTGTTTGGCATTTTCGGTAGTTACGCCGCCGTCTATTTCAATTAGGACCGAAGCATTTTTACGCTGGATAAGATTTTTCAGGGCCTTAATTTTTTCGTAGGTATTTTCAATAAAGGATTGCCCCCCAAAACCTGGGTTCACGCTCATAAGCAATACTAAATCGATATCACCGATTATGTCCTCCAATAGATTGATATTGGTATGCGGATTTAGGGAAACCCCAGCTTTCATCCTTTTTGCCTTAATGGCCTGTATGGTTCGGTGGAGATGGGTACAAGCTTCGTAATGAACGGTTAGAATTGTTGCTCCCAGTTTTGCAAATGTATCAATATAGCGGTCAGGGTCAATGATCATCAAATGTACGTCCAAGGGTTTGCTAGCATGTTTCTGAATGGCTTTGATAACGGGCATTCCATAGGAAATGTTGGGAACGAAAACCCCGTCCATGACATCGATATGGTGCCAATCGGCATCACTATTGTTCACCATTTCAACATCACGTTGTAAATTTCCAAAATCCGCTGCAAGTAGTGATGGGGCTATTTTTGTTTTTTGCATTTTGTATCTGCTAAATGATCATGCAAAAATAGTGATTTGAGTTTTGCATAATCCAAGGTGATTCACTTTACGGTTTTATTTTATCAAAGTAATGTATCAAATCACTTTCCGCCGCTATATATCCAAAAGAACTCCATGAAGGGCTATCCAATAAATCCAACATTAGCTCTTTGGCTTTTTCTTTATCGTTGTTATAAAAATACCAGTTAGAAAGTCCATAGGCCACTGCATCGTTTGATGGATTTCCAGATTTGGTTCGCAGAAGGGAATCTATGGGAATCAATCCTTTGTACAGTTTACAAAGTTCGTAATAGCTTTGGTTTTCAATAACATCCATTTTTTGGGTAATTGGTTCCAGCATTTCATTTGCCAATGTTTCGTTTCCAAGCCTACGTTGAATCATATAGAGCCAATGGGTACTTGAAACTATATTATCATCAAGCTCTCCTGATTTCCTGCAGTTTAGATACGCATCATATGCTTTTTCATAGTCGTGTTCCAGATAATACGCCAAACCCAAATGATACCAGATATTTCCGTGTAGTGTGCTTACCGGAATGTTCATGGCATTTGGCATTCCATCGGGTTCTATTTCATTGTGCTTTCCTTCAATGAGTTTTGTCGCCAACTCCAAATCTGAGATTGCCTTTTCGAATTCCCGTATCGAGATATATCGATGTCCGCGATGTCGGTAAAAACGGGCGTCCTCAGGGAATTTCTCGATTCCTTTGGAGTATAAATCGATGGCATCTTCATACTTTCCAAGATAGGCGGTCCGTCTGCCGTACCAAATTAGGGCATTGGCGCTATCGGGATTGCTTTCGTATGCTTGCTTCGCCTCTTGGTATTGGGCAATCATTTTTTCGGAAGGTTCAGGTATGCTGAATTCCTTGCCCAAGGGCGTTGTGAATCGATCAGATGTTTCTGACCTAGTGGTTATTGCTTCCAGAGCGTCAGTTTTTCCTTTTTTAACGTCCCGGCAGCTTGAAAGAACCATCAAAAAACCCAAGAGCAAAAATGCCTGGCCTACTGTTATTCTGAATTTATTCATGTTCATTCCCCTATTTTAACCGCCTTTTTTCCTGCTTTTTCCAATATGGCATTGACCACGGGCAATTGTGAATCCATTACTTTGTTCAAATTTGACAAGTGGGTATTTAACTCGGCAGAAAGCTCCTCAAAGACTTTATAGGCTCCATCAGTAGGTCTCGCATCTCCGGACTCTACACTTCTTCGCAAGGAAGCCAATCTATTGTTCAACTTTATCGGGAAATTCAAGGGATCCTGTGGGGACTGGTTCTTTACTTGATATAGTTCTTCTTCAATGGCTGTCAACTTATCCAAAAACGGAGCGACTTTCCGCTTGTAAGTGGAACCCGAAAGGGCCTCGTTATGCGCATTCAATTGTTCTCTAACCTTTCGTATTTTAATAACAGCTTCATTGGCGGCACTGGTCTTGTTCATAATCTTGTTGGCCAGTTCAAATTGTTCTTGAAGATCTGCTTTGGTTATACCCTTTAAATTAGGGTCCATTTCTATGTCGAAAGTATATATTTCTTCATAGTCGCCCGTTTTCATTTTCACCTTGTATGTCCCTAAGGGAGCTTTAGGTCCTCGTTGGGGGCGTCCGCTCCAAATGATCATTCCGTCGAAAACTGTTGCACCAGGGTAGCGCAAGTCCCATGTGAACGTATTCAGGCCTTTTGCCGTCGTGGGTTTGGAGGACCCCCCTCGTTCCCACCAAGGTGCGTCCGGGTCTTTTTCATATTTTGGCTTGCTTCCCGTAAAAGTGTTGATAACCTTATTAGCTGCGTCCAATATTTCGAATGTAATCGTGTCCTGTTCAGATTTGAGATAATATTGGATGGTTGCATCGGTAATGCCACGAATGGCGTTTCTTGGCTTAAAGAGAACGGCATCTTGATTCTTCATTTCAGGCGTGTACTGTCGCAAAGGTTGTATGTCGTCCAAGATCCAAAATCCACGGCCGTGGGTTCCAAGGACTACATCATTGTCCTTAACAACCAAATCCCTTACAGGTGTGTCAGGCAGTTTTAACTGTAGACTTTGCCATAATTCCCCATCGTTCATTGAGAAGTAGACGCCATGTTCCGTGGCAAGGAACAAAAGCCCTTCCCGAACTGGATCTTCCCGTACCGCCCTTGCAAAATGTCCGTCCGAAATTCCGTTGATAATCTTCTTCCATGTTTTTCCATAATCATGGGTTTTGAAAACATAAGGTTGCCTGTCATCCACCTGATATCGGTTTGCCGCAACATACAAGGTACCTGGGTTGTGAACCGACTCATCAATGATACTGACCCTTGAGAATTTTGGCAGACCTTCGGGCGTGATATCCTCCCAATTTTTTCCGCCATCCCTAGTAATATGAATTTTACCATCGTCCGAACCGGCCCAAATGGTATTGATGTCATGTGTTGAAGGTGCCAGAGCGAAAACCGTGGCGTAAATTTCCGGCCCGTTCATGTCCATTGTAATCACTCCGCCCGTTTTTCCCAAAGTGGATGGGTCGGCATAGGTTAGATCCGGGCTTATCTTCTCCCAAGACTGGCCATCATCCGTCGTTTTCCAAACATGTTGGGAACAGGTATACATGACATTGGGGTCCTGGGGAGCGAACATAATGGGGAAGGTCCACTGCCAACGTTCCGGTAAGGCACTTGCCGGTTCGCCCGAGAAAAACCTTGGATATACCTGTATATCTCGGGTTTGGCCATTGCTTCTATCATAGCGTGTTAAAAGAGCACCTTGGCTACCTGCATAAAAAATATCCGGATTGGTGGGGTGCTGGGTTATCCAACCACTTTCACCACCGCCAACTGCATAATACCACCCATGGTTGGGCCCCCTGGCCTGCATGTGGTCCCAGCCATCGCTGGGCATGGCCAAGGTACTGTTGTCCTGTTGCGCACCTGCTACGTGATAGGGCACATCACTGGTGGCCATCACATGATAAAACTGTGTAGTAACATAATCTTCTTCCGTCCAGGTCTTTCCACCGTTAATACTTACGATTCCTCCGCCATCGTTGGAAGAAATCATTCGATCTGGATTATTTGGATCAATCCATAGGTCATGGTTATCCCCGTGCGGCACTTTTATTTCAGTGTCGAAGGTTTTTCCACCATCGGTAGATTTCCAAAAATCGACATTTAGACAATAGACCGTTTCCTTATCCACCGGATCGGCATAAATTCTAGAGTAGTAAAAGGCACGTTGCCGCAATTTTCGCTCGTCGTTGGTTCTTTCCCATGTTATTCCACCATCATCGGACCTAAAAACACCGCCTTCATTGGCCTCTACGATGGCCCAAACCCTGTTGGAATCTACAGGGGAAACGGTAACACCTATTTTTCCGATAGGTGGTGCGGGCATTCCCTCGTTGCTGGTAAGGTCGGACCAGGTATCTCCTCCATCCGTGGATTTCCATAATTTGGAATCGCCACCACCGCCCCACATTTTCCAAGCTTTTCGTTGTACTTCCCAAGTGCTGGCATACAGCACATCTGGATTATTACGGTCAATAATCAAATCTACTGCACCTGCTTTTGGACTCACGTACAATACTTTTTCCCATGTTTCGCCACCGTTTTTACTGCGGAAAACCCCGCGTTCATCATTATCCCCATAGGGATGGCCTAAAGCCGCCACGTAGACCACATCAGGATTCGTAGGATGTATTCTGATCCGGGCAACCGCTTGGGTTTCCTTAAGTCCTAGATGTTTCCAAGTCTCCCCTGCATCCGTAGATTTATAGACACCATCTCCCTGTGTAATGCTACCCCGTAACTGTACCTCGCCCATACCGATATATACAATATCCGGATTGGTTTCGGCTACGGCTACGGCACCTACGGATGAACTGGTAACCTGCCCATCCGTAACGGGTTTCCATTCGTTGCCACCATCCGTCGTTTTCCATAAACCTCCCCCTGTGGCCCCAAAATAGTATTCATTGGGTCTGGATGGACTTCCCGAAGCACCCAAAGATCTACCACCACGTGATGGACCAATATTGCGCCATTCCAGTTTTTCGTAAAATGATGGATCAATGGGCAGTTCTTCCGTTTGAGAAAAAGCGGAGGTAATGCAAAAAATAAAAATAACGAGTAGTAGAGTTTTGTACTTCGGATTCATAAGGGTGTTGGTTTTAATTATTCTTGTAGCATTAAAATGAATGCGTTTCTATTAATTGTTTTTATAACTTGAAATTAAAGGAAAACTATTTTAATCCTCACTTTCGGTTTCATTATAGGATTCATGGTTTTTATCCCCTCCCGATTGTAAATATTTGAACAGGTCCTTAATTTCTTGCGGATTGAGTCGGTTCAATAAACCTCCCGGCATGGGTGAAATAGGGGAAGGTCCTCGCTGTACAATTTCATCTTTTTTGATAGAAACGGAATAGGTTTCATTGTAGGGATTGGGCATTAAAACAACTTCGTCCCCATTTTCCGATTTTATCCTACCCGCCAGATTTTTTCCGTCCGATAGCTCAAGTAAAGTATGGGCGTATTGATCCGATATTTCATCGTTGGGACTAACAACGGCATGGATGAGGTCATACGTGCCGAATTTCGTAAAGGCTTGGGTAAGGTCAGGTCCTGCGGCGCCTCCTTCGCCCCGTATTCTATGGCATAAAACACACATGGCCGCTTCAAAGGCTCGTTTTCCCGCTTCAAATTCACCCCCTTTCATTTCTTCACTCCATACAATATCCTGTATGTCTCCCGCAGTATAGGTGCCTCCAGGTCCCATGGGCTGGGGAAGATCTGCCACGGCATCCGTTGGGGAATATTCGCCCGAAATTTCCTTGAAATAATCTTTTTCAGATTCAGGTACATGTGACATGGCCCGTTGGCGGACATTTTCCATATAGGCTTTAAAGCTCATTCCACCCTTGCTTCCAAGGACGTCATAGAACCAAGAAAAATAGGTTTCCCTTAAATCTTTCGTCCATCCTTTTTCTGCATTGCTCAAAAGCATCCCGTAATAAATAGCTTCGCTAGGAGGCATTTGTGCAATTATCTCCCTAATGATTTCCCCATATTGTTCGCTCCTAAGGGTGGTTTCTTCATCTAAAAGCTCAACCCCTTCCGAAACCGTCTTTTCTTCCGTATGTTTTATCAATTGATTGACCAATCCCTCTGTAATGCCATCTGCCTCCAAATATAGAAGAATCTGACTCAATTCCTTGTTCACGCTGTTGTTGGCATTGGGAAAGTAGTTGTTCAGTTTTTTAACTATGGCATTTCCCATGGCATTCGCAGGTTTGCCCATCCGGATAAAGGATAGGGAATAGGCGCGCAGGAGGGCCAACTGATTTTCTTTCGTAAGTGTTTCCAGCTGAATGGGATTCAGTTTTTCATAAATCAGTTGTTGGTGCTGTGGATCATCCTTTCTGGCTATGGCGATGCTTGCATTGATAAGCTTCGTGGGGTCGGTTTCTGATGTAAATCTGTCTTTCCAAGCATCGAAATTTGCATGCTCCAAGACCATACGTGCAGCATATCGAATAAATCGGTCCTCATGAGCCAAATTTTCCCAAGCAAGGGAAAGACCTTTTTCCGTTGTGCTTTTTTGGAAGGATTCCAAGGTGTGCCTTAGGTCCCTCAATTTTTTGTTTTCCGCATTTTCGGTAATATCCGCTTCGGAAATAGCATCACCGGTATAGGTTAACCGATAGAAGTGCGAATCCAGATTTCGACCTCCGGTAGCAAAGTACAGGTTACCGTCCGAGCCGGAGATCATATCGGTCAACGGTAAGGGAGTCCCTGAAAAAAACTGTTCCCTATTGGCTTCGTAGCTACTAGCTTTTGGAACCAAATCAATAAAATATACCGTTCCAAAACTCCAATCCATGACCAAAAGTCCATTTTTAAATTTCGATGGAAAATTTAGGGAAGCGGCAGAAAGGACGGCCGTGGGCGACCCTTGCTCCAAATTATGAACTGCTGGTAAATTATCGGGATAATAGGCCGGCCATTTACCCGAACCGGTACGCCATCCATACTCACTTCCAGGGACTACATGGCAAATGCGCGTGGGCCTGTACCAAGGCATACCAATGTCCCATTCCATGTCTGAATCGTAGGTAAACAATTCTCCATCGTTGTTAAAGGCAATATCAAAAGGGTTTCTGTAACCGGCGGACAGCAATTCCCATTCCGTTCCTTCCGGATTAAATTTAGCGACCCAACCCCCTGGGGCCTTAATATCGTTGGCATGCCCTCTTGCATCCAAATAGGTAGGTATTAGGTTGTCCTCGTTCCAGTTGTTGGGCAATCTGCTATTGTTTTTTAGGACATCGGGAACTAAGGTATGGTTACCTGCAATGAAGTAAATTTCATTTCTATCGGGCGATAAGACCAAACTGTGCGGCCCATGTTCCCCGTCGCCCTGCAATTTTAAAAGCATTTTGCTCTGGTCCAAAACTCCATCACCATTGGTATCCTCAATTTTGTAAATCCCGCTTCCATATTCAGAATCGTCTTCCCATCTCTTGTTTACGGAAACATAAAGACCATTAAATGCCCAAAGTAGGCCATGTGCTTGCCCTATTTCAATATCCAGTGGGGTTACATCTTTTTTGGAAAGTTGTTCCCCTTTTTTGGGCGGGGTAAAAGAGTAAATTTTGCCGTACTGATCACATGAATAAATAGTGCCATTGGGCCCTTGGGCCAAGGCGACCCAAGATCCTTGCTCATTGGCACTGGGATGATAGATTTCTTCTAATGAAAATCCATCGGGAATATTGAATTTTATTTCAGAGGCTTGGTCGGTTGCCTCTTTCTTGGTTTCAGTCTTACAGGCATAGGTTATCACAACTAGTGTCAATATTGCGATGAACCGAAGAAAAAGATTTTTCATGGATAACAAGTTGGTCTTTTAGATAGCTAAAAGATACAAAACTTACGTTTAGGAATTTAATGTAATTGTCTTAGACCTTCATACACAGTAATGGCAACTGCATTTGCCAAATTTAGGCTCCTCACGTGGGTACTGTAAAGCGGAATTTTAAAGACATTACGGGTATTTCTTTCTAAAATATCATTGGAAAGCCCACTGGATTCCTTACCAAAAAGGAGAAAAGTATTTTCTGTATACACTGCATCCCAATGATTTTTTGAACCATGAGAGGAAAATAACAGCATTTTTTCCTCTTTATGGGATTCAAAAAATTCCTTCTGATTTTCGTACTCTCTAATATTTAGATGTTGCCAATAATCAAGGCCGGCTCTTTTCAATCGTTTATCCGTAATTTCAAACCCATAGGGTTTAACTAAGTGAAGGTTGCAGCCCGTAGCCAAGGCAAGCCTGCCTATATTCCCTGTATTGGTATGGATTTCTGGTTCAATAAGAACAATATGAAGCGCCATGTTTAACGTAAGGTTTTTAAATAGAGGTTTTCAACTTTTTTCCGGGCCCAAGGTGTTTTTCTAAGAAAGGTAAGGCTAGATTTTATGGATGGGTCGTTCTTAAAGCAATTGATATTTATTTCTTTCCATAATTCTTCCCAGGTGTAAATTTGTGTAAGGTGTTCTAGGATATCGACCAATTTTACACCATGTAGTGGGTTGTTTTTCTGTTCCATTGATTTTAATCTTTAAAGGCTACCAACATGGATATGGGAGGAACATCGATGTATTCCTGAATGGTTTTGGAGCCGCTGAAATCAAACGTATCCTTATATACTGCCAATTTATAGGCTTCTTCCAATGGATACCGAAAAGCTTCTTTTTTGGCATTGTAAATGACCAGAATCTCCTTCCAAGAGTCGCCGTTGGCCGAGTTCTCCAGAGTATATGAAATAAGGCCATCGGCTACCAATTGAAATTTTAAGTTTTCTTTGACCGCCTTGGCATTGGGCATGGAGAAGGCCGGATGCGACTTTCGTAAACGAATTAGATTTTGGTAATACGTAAAGACATCTTGGTGTATATTTTTCAAGTTCCAATCGATTTGATTGATACTATCCGGTAGGTTATAAGAGTTATGTTCGCTCTGTTTCGACCTTAAAAATTCAACACCTGCGTGTAAAAAGGGGGTGCCTTGCGACGTTAAAACAATGGCATTGGCCAGTTTGTGCAGGGCACTTAATTCCTCAAAGCTCGCCTTTGGATTTGAAATTTTTAGTTTGTCAAATAAGGTATGGTTATCGTGGCAGGAGGTATAGGAAATGGATTGCCAAGGGGCATTTGTCCACGGGGCCTTGGAGTAATTGACACCCTCATAATCGATTTGAGGATGTTGGATGCCGCCCACCAGTCCAAACTTTATGGATTCCTCTTTTTTGGTTCCTCCATTTACGAAACCGGTGTCCAAATCTTCAAAGACCGAACCCTTTAAACCGTCCCGAATATCGTCACTAAAGGCAGCAATGTCCGGGAGTTGTTGCATGTGTTTTTTTAGGACCCTCTTTTTTTCTGGAAGCGGAGATTCCTTGGCAGTCCAGCCTTCGCCATATAAGAGCATGTCTGGATTTACTTTTTTTAGGGCCGATGCGATTTCGTTCATGGTCTCAATATCATATATACCCATTAAATCGAACCGAAAACCATCGATATGGTATTCCTTTGTCCAATATAATAGGGATTCCAGCATAAATTTTCGCATCATGGTCCTTTCCGATGCAGTTTCATTGCCGCAGCCGGCCGCATCTGAATTGCTGCCATCTTCGTTGTGCCGATAATAATAACCGGGTACTTCCTGATTGAACAGCGATTCCTCGGTTTTGCCCGTGTGGTTGTAAACAACATCTAGAATCACGCCGATACCGTTATCGTGAAAGGATTTCACCATTTGTTTGAATTCCTTGATTCGGATCATTGCATCATAGGGATCCGTGGCATAGGAACCTTCCGGAACGTTATAGTTTTTAGGGTCGTAGCCCCAATTAAATTGAGGTGTCTCCAACCGAGTTTCGTCAATGGAGTAATGGTCAAAGGAAGGTAGTAAATGCACATGGGTGATGCCGAGTTCCTTCAGATGATCGATACCCGTTTTTATATTCCCTGGCCCCATTGTGCCCTGTTCCACCAACCCGAGAAATTTGCCTTTATATTGTGCTCCCGATTGTGGATGTAGGGTCATGTCCCGTACATGGAGTTCATAGATAATGGCTTTATTGGGCGATTCCAGATGAGGCCCGTGGTCTTTTTCCCATCCTTGCGGGTTCGTAGTTGCCAAATTAAGTATCATTGCCCTGTTTCCGTTGACACCAACCGCTTGGGCATATATACCGGGAGTTTCAGATAACCATCCCGTATCTGTTTTTACTTGAAAGGTATAATACGTGCCATTCATGTCCCCATTTACAACCTTTTTCCATACACCATTTTCAGATTCTTTCAAGGTAAAACTTTCCAATACTGGGGAGTCATTACCATTCTCATATAAATGGATTATTACTTCTTTGGCCGTTGGTGCCCATAGATTGAACTCGGTAGCATCTTTGGTATAGAGCGGCCAAAGGTTTTTATCAGTGGCAGTAGGGTAGGAGTCGTAGTTCTTTAAATCGATTTTTGTATTACAGGAAAAAATCAATACAGTTGAAATTAGAAGAATTGAAAATAACTTCATAAGTGTTGTACTTCATGTCAATATAAGAAAGTTATTCAAATCGCTAATACAATGAAATATCTGTTTTACTTAAATTTTTATGGAAAGTATAAAATGAAAAAACTCCGGTAATCAGCCGGAGTTTATTCATCAATCAAAAAACGAACAGTCATGATAAACTGTTTGTAACCTTAAAATTACAACTTATATGCCAAATTTCCAATTTAGGGAATCTTTAACGTGTAATTTATACTATTAACCCAGATATGTCTTTAATATCTTACTTCTAGAAGTGTGTTTTAACCTACGAATGGCCTTTTCTTTAATTTGTCTAACTCTTTCTCTGGTTAAATCAAATGTTTCACCTATTTCCTCCAAGGTCATAGAATGTTGGCCTGCAAGTCCAAAATAAAGCCTAATAACATCGGCTTCCCTGGGAGTCAAGGTTTCCAATGCGCGTTCAATTTCTGTACGAAGCGACTCGTGAAGTAATTCCTTGTCAGGGTTTGGAGATTCCCCACTACGCAATACATCGTAGAGGTTGGAATCCTCTCCATCGATCAAAGGAGCATCCATGGATACGTGACGACCCGAGTTTTTCAAGGATTGCTTTACATCTTCCACGGTCATGTCCAATTCCTTGGCAATTTCCTCTGCCGAAGGAACCCGCTCATGCGCTTGCTCCAAGAAAGCAAAGGTTTTGTTGATCTTGTTTATAGATCCAATTTTGTTCAGTGGCAAACGAACGATACGAGACTGTTCTGCCAATGCTTGTAATATAGATTGACGAATCCACCATACGGCGTAGGAGATAAACTTAAATCCCCGCGTTTCGTCAAAACGCTGTGCAGCTTTGATCAGACCAAGGTTGCCCTCGTTGATCAAATCCGGTAAAGTAAGCCCTTGGTTTTGGTACTGCTTTGCAACCGATACCACGAATCTAAGGTTGGCCTTTGTTAGTTTTTCAAGAGCGATCTGGTCGCCTGCCTTGATGCGTTGTGCCAACTCTACTTCTTCATCAGCGGTAATCAAGTCTACTTTTCCAATTTCTTGCAAGTACTTGTCCAAGGATGCGGTCTCTCTATTGGTGACCTGTTTTGTAATCTTAAGCTGTCTCATTAAAATAAATTAAGTTCAATTTGCATAGACTGCATATACTTATACGTAGATTTTTATAGAATGTTACAATTGGGTATAAAAAAGTTCAATTAATCGATAAAATGAATAAAAAAAGCCCCAAAAAATATTTGTTGGGGCTTTTTACATTTAAAAGAATGGGAATTAGTCCCTTCTTGGTTTTCTATCGCGATCGCGGTTTCTGTCGTTTCCACGACGATCGTCCCTACGTCTATTATCATTATTTTCACGTGGGGGTCTTTCCTTATAGCCTTCCGGTTTAGGTAAGAGTGCCTTGCGAGAAACCTTGTCCTTTTTAGTTCTAGGGTCGAGTCCAAAATATTTCACATCAAAGACATCTCCCATGTTCACTACATCGGACACATTCTCTGTACGTTCCCAAGCCAATTCGGATACGTGAAGAAGCACTTCGTTTCCAGGAGCATCCATATATTCAACAACGGCGCCAAAATCCAACATTTTAATTACCTTCACTTCATAAACGCTACCTACTTCAGGCTTGAACATCAGCGAATCGATTTTTGCCAAGACGGCATCGATTCCCGCTTGATCTGTTCCCAAGATTTCAACGATACCCTCTTCTGTAACAGGATCCTCATTGATAACAATGGTTGTTTTGGTTTCTTTTTGCAGTTCTTGAATGACTTTACCTCCCGGTCCGATCAAGGCCCCGATAAATTCGTTAGGAATGATACGGGTGACCATCTTAGGAGCATGCGGTTTCACATCCGCTCTTGGTGCCTCAATGGTCTCGACCAATTTTTCCAAAATATGTAAACGTCCGTCACGTGCTTGTTTTAAGGCTTTGACCAAGATTTCATAAGAAAGTCCCTTTACCTTGATATCCATTTGGCATGCTGTAATACCGTCTGCAGTACCAGTAACTTTAAAGTCCATATCGCCCAAGTGATCTTCATCTCCCAAAATATCCGAAAGCACGGCATATTTGCCAGATTCCGTATCGGTAATCAATCCCATAGCGATACCGGAAACCGGTTTTTTTAATTGAACACCGGCATCCATTAAGGCCATAGTACCGGAACATACGGTTGCCATGGAAGAGGAACCGTTAGACTCCAACACTTCAGATACGACCCTTACTGTGTAAGGACAGTCTTCAGGAACCATACCTTTTAAGGCTCTTTGGGCCAAGTTACCATGACCGACTTCCCTTCTGGATGTTCCACGAATAGGTCTGGCTTCCCCTGTTGAAAATGGAGGGAAGTTATAGTGAAGGTAGAAACGCTCTTCCCCTTCTTGAGAAGGCATATCTATTTGGTTGGCGTCTCTTGAAGTACCTAAGGTTACAGTAGCCAATGCCTGGGTTTCACCTCGTGTAAAGATAGCGGAACCATGTGTAGAAGGTAAATAATCCACCTCACACCAAATTGGACGAATATCAGTGGTCTTTCTACCATCCAAACGTAAGCCTTCGTTTAAGGTAAGGTCTCTTACTGCATTTTTTTCTGCCTTGTAGAAATATTTGGAGATCAATCCACCATATTCTTCTTGTTCCTCTTCGGAAAATGAAGCGATAACTTCTTCCTTTATGGCATCAAAGGCCGCACTTCTTTCGTGCTTTGCAGAACCGGCTTTGGCAATTTCATATACCTTATCGTAGGTAAGTGCGTGAACTTTTTTAGCTAAATCCTCATCTTCTCTTTCCGGCTCATATTCACGTACTTCTTTTTTTCCGAAGGCTTCGGCCAACCGTACTTGAGCGGCACATTGAACCTTGATGGCTTCATGTGCGAATTTGATGGCCTCTGTCATTTCCTCCTCGGAAATTTCATCCATTTCACCTTCAACCATCATCACGGAGTCTTCCGATGCACCGATGACCATATCGATATCGGATTCTTTCAGTTGCGCAAACGATGGGTTTATAACGAACTCACCGTTCACCCTTGCTACCCTTACTTCTGAAATGGGACATTCAAAAGGGAAGTCCGATAATTGGATGGCCGCTGATGCCGCCAAACCTGCCATTGCATCAGGCATCACGTCCTCATCATGGGACATCAATTGAATCATTACCTGGGTTTCTGAATGATAATCTTTTGGGAATAATGGTCGCAATACACGATCCACTAAACGCATGGTCAAAACTTCACCATCGCTGGGACGGGCTTCTCTTTTGAAAAAACCACCAGGGTAACGTCCTGCAGCGGCAAATTTTTCGCGGTAGTCTACTGTTAGTGGAAGAAAATCCACGTCACTTTGTTTGTAGTTGGAAACGACGGTACATAATAACATACATTTTCCAGATTGAACGACTACAGAACCATGGGCTTGTTTTGCCAATTTTCCGGTTTCGATAGAAATCTCCCTACCGTCACCAAGGTCAATGACCTCTCTAAATACTTTTGGAATCATAAAATTTGATTAAAACCTGATGCGTTCAGGTTTGTTAAACAATGGTCTTTCCGACATTTTTTATGGTCGGAGTTGTTGTGTTGTTGTGTGGACCAATGAAAAACTGTGTGTAGCTTTTTGTGTGTGCCTGTTTTTACTCCTTAGACTTGGAGCCTATTTTTGAAAAAAGGGGATGGTCAACCATCCCCTTTTCCAATTTATTTTCTAATACCAAGCTCTTTGATAAGCTCCCTGTATTTTACAATATCTTTCTTTTTAAGATAATCCAATAAACTTCTACGTTTACCTACCAATTTCACCAAAGATCTTTCTGTGTTATAATCTTTGTGATTTTGTTTAAGGTGACCGGTCAAATGGTTGATACGGTGTGTGAACAAAGCTATTTGTCCTTCGGTAGAACCTGTGTTCTCCGCTTTGCCGCCATGCTTTTTAAAAATGTCGGCTTTTATTTCCTTGGTTAAATACATTCCAATATTATTTTAAATGATTTTTATGTATCCGATTGATTTTCAATCAGGGCGCAAAGATATATCTTTTTTCGTTATCCTACGAAGATTTTTATTAAGCTTAGGCCTTTGCCTTCCGGATGGGTTGATTTTGAATTAAATCGATATAAAGGTTGATATTCTTTTTCAAGTCCTTTCGGTGCGATATAAAATCCAAAAAGCCATGTTCCAACACAAATTCGGCCGACTGGAAACCATCAGGTAAATCTTTCCCCGTGGTATCCTTTACCACCCTTGGTCCTGCAAAACCTATCAAGGCTCCGGGTTCCGCTATATTAATATCGCCCAACATTGCGTAGGAAGCCGTGGTGCCGCCCGTAGTTGGGTCTGTACATAAAGATATATAAGGCAAGCCTGCATCCGCCAATTGGGCCAATTTTGCAGAGGTTTTTGCCAACTGCATTAAGGATAATGCCGCTTCCATCATCCTTGCTCCCCCAGATTTAGAGATCATTACAAAAGGCACCTTTTTCTTAATGGCATGATCGATACCCCTAGCAATTTTTTCACCTACCACACTACCCATGGATCCGCCAATAAAGGCAAAATCCATACAACAGATTACAATATCCTTTCCCAATGATTTTCCAAAACCCGTACGTACCGCATCGGTAAGACCGGTTTTTTTCTGGGCGGCCTTTAAACGGTCCGCATATTTTTTGGTGTCCTCAAACTTTAAAGGGTCCTTCGAAGAAAGTTTGGCGTCAAGTTCCGTGAACTTATTGTCGTCAAACAGGATCTGGAAATACTCCTTGCTCCCTATTCGAACGTGGTAATCATCTTCCGGACTAACATAAAAGTTTTTGGCAAGGTCCTCTGATTCTACAATCTTACCTGTAGGGGATTTGTACCAAAGCCCTCTTGGAGTGTCCTTTTTCTGTTCCGTAGAAGTCTGGATTCCTTTTTCCTTTCTTTTAAACCAAGCCGTCATGTCTTCCATTTAAAACGTTATCGACAGAATTATTACAGTGTGTTCACATTATTGAGGTCCTCAAAGGCCTTCTTTAATCGCTCTACAAAGGTAGTTTCACCCTGTCTCAACCAAACCCTTGGGTCATAAAACTTTTTATTTGGTTCATCGGCTCCCTTAGGATTTCCGATCTGGGACTGTAAATAATCCTTGTTATCCTGTACATAGTCCCGTACACCCGCTAAAAAGGCATATTGTAAATCGGTATCGATATTCATCTTTATGACACCATAGCTGATACCTTCCCTAATCTCTTCAACCGAAGAACCGGATCCACCGTGGAATACAAAATCGATATGATTGTGCCCAACGCCGTATTTTTTAGAAATAAATTCCTGAGAATTTTTAAGGATTTTTGGTGTAAGTTTCACATTACCTGGTTTGTATACGCCATGAACATTTCCAAAAGCGGCGGCAATGGTAAATCTGTGGCTTACTTTGGAAAGCTCCTCATAGGCATAAGCGACTTCCTCAGGCTGGGTATATAATTTTGAATCGTCCACATCAGAATTGTCCACTCCATCTTCCTCTCCTCCTGTGATACCCAATTCTATCTCCAATGTCATACCCATTTTGCTCATGCGCTCAAGATATCCTTTACAAATTTCTATATTCTCCTCCAAAGGCTCTTCTGATAAATCGATCATGTGCGAGCTGAACAGGGATTTACCTGTTTCGGCATAATGCTTTTCACTGGCATCCAACAATCCATCTATCCAAGGAAGCAGTTTTTTGGCACAATGGTCCGTATGCAAGATTACCGTGGCACCGTAGGCCTCCGCCAACTGATGAACGTGTTTTGCACCTGCTACAGCACCTAAAATCGCGGCATTCTGTCCTTCATTGGAAAGTCCTTTTCCAGCATTGAACTGTGCACCTCCATTTGAGAATTGGATGATGACCGGTGCCTTTAAGCTTGCAGCGGTTTCGAGCACACCGTTAATGGTGTTGGAACCTATGACGTTTACCGCCGGCAATGCAAAACCTTTTTCTTTTGCGTACTTAAAAATTTCCTGTACCTGATCTCCGGTAGCTACTCCCGGTTTAATATTGTGGGCCATAATTTTTGTGGGTCTAATTAGTTTCTAATGTTGTGCAACAAAAGTAATAAAACAATTATACTTAAAAGGGATAGTTTATACCAATTTGCAGTACGGAATTCGCGAAATTGTAATCCCTGAACCATCTTTTGGAAGGAATTTCTGCTGGATTATAGGTTTTAAAACCAAGGTCCAACCGAAACAAAAAGTAGGTAAAATCATATCGCAGGCCAAAGCCCGATCCCAAGGCAATATCCTTTAAGGATTCAAGACCGTTGAAGGTAGCATCCCTGTTTTGTACATCATCAAAGACGTTCCAAATATTACCGGCATCGGCAAAAACGGCACCGTTCAAATCACCGAACAAAGGAAATCGGTACTCGAGGTTTAAGGCCAGTTTTAAATTTGCTTCATTAAAGTCGTTCAGGGCCGAAGTCCTTCCAGGACCCAGGGAATATGGAAACCAGGCCCTATTGTCGTTTGAACCTCCTGCAAAGTAACTGCGAACAAAAGGAATGTTATTGGAATTTCCATACGGAATGGCGATGCCAAAAAAGCTTCGTGCGGCCAACACATTGGATCTGGACAGGTCCCAATACTTGACATAATCAAACTCCGTTTTTATGTATTGGGAAAAGGGCACGTTAAAAACAAGGAGTTGTCCATCCTCATTTTCGTTAAAAGGTACAATGTTGGAAAAGCCAGAAAGAAGGTTTCCGGCACTTTCTATCTTGAATCTGAATTGATAAAAATTGTTGTCAAGGATACCGTTACGGTTGTTTTTATTGAAGGTATAATTGGTTGTAAAAATGAGGTTGTTCTCCGTTAGGCGCTGCCTGCGTTCCTCTATTCTGCTAACTTGCCTAAGTGTTTCGGTAGTAATTGGCGAAACGGTTCCGTTGAGAATGGCCTGTGTAAACCCGGTAGTTCCATCTGGGGTATCCGGATTGTCATCAGGAACCAACAGTCTTGGATTTTGTGAACCTTCCACGGTCTCAAATAACGGCTCCAGTTCTGGAAAAACCTGCGCGGAATCCGTTGGATCGTTTGGGTCCAGATAACCGTCGTAGTCATCCGCAAGGGCATCCAATTGGTCGTAAGTGGTTCTGTAGACGCTGAAAAATCTGTTTCTATTGACGTTTCTAACAAATTGAATATTCAATAACTCAACGGCGTGTTTTTTAAAATCGTTTGGGGACCAATTATAACCCAAAACGGTGTTGAAGGTCTGTTTGTCCAATCCAATGTTTTTTTGAAAACTGGTTCCAATGGCTACCCTTGTTTTTGGTAAGGTATAGTTGGGTATGATGTTGGACGTGTTTATGAAGGGAAACCAAATTCTTGGAAAATCAAGGGAGATATCCCCACCTATTTCCGAGAAAAAATCATCTGGGAAAATATCCGTACTTAAAAGGCCGAAGGTACCATCTGCAGAGATGCTCAAATTCTCCGCTCCCTTAAAAATATTACGAATTAAAAGGGATGCACCTATACCTACACCGATCCTACGTAAATTGGACCTACTTACCTCAAAATTCGTTCCTAGGGAATATTTGGATTTTGGGGCTAGGTATATGTTGGTGTTCACCAAGTTTGGGACGCTGTCCTCCTCAAAGATAATATTGGGGTACTTAAAAATGTTCAGGCTGTTCAGCTGCCTTGAAGTCCTGATCTTGTCCAGGTCCCTGTAAATACTATCCTTTTCAAAGAAAATGGCATCGGCCAAAGTCTTTGGTTTGATTTTAAATTTTCCCGAGTAGTAAATATTCAGGTCCTTGTATTGAACGGAATCCAGCGTAGCCAAGTCGGTATTTGATAAAAAATTGGTATACACATTAATTTTGTTGATTTTCTCGACCTTATAATCCGAAATAGTAACCTGATTTTCGCCCCGTCTTCTTAAATCCCCAATATTCAAATTAATATTCATTTTTTGGTCGTCCGAAGCCCTTACTGTATCCCTTTCGATATCAAATGTGATCGAACTCTCTTGAAAGTTGCGAATCCCACTGTTCCTGAAAATGGCAGTTAGCCTTTCCCTTTCCAATGTAAAATTGTTCAAATCGAATTGTTCCCCTTTTTTAACAAGGGAAGCATCGGCATGCAAAAAATAAAGAGAATCGATTGCCTTAGAGGAAATGTCGTTTGAAAGGGAATCAATATAATAAGGTCTGCCCAAGCTTATGCGGTAATCAATTGCAGCCTTTCTTTTTCTGTTGGTGGTATCAATGGTATATGTAGTCCTATTATTGAAATATCCTTTACTGTTATAAAAAGCACTTAACCTTTCCAGGCTTTTTCTGGTTTGTGTTGTGTCCAAAATAACGGGAGCTTCTCCCACATCCTTTAACCAAACGCTCAGACCTTTGACCAAAAAGGATTCTCCCAGCCTATCTACCTGTTTTTCCGAAAGAATTTTTTCGAGTCTTTCCTTTCTTTTGGGTTTTTTATTGAGCCATGCTTGGTATAAGGAATCTGGATTCTCCTTTGCCAAATTAAACAGATTGAGCCGCAAAGGATACCCTAAAATAGCGGTGTTGGTCTTTTGATAAATAAGACTTTGAAGGTCCTCGTTGTTCACCTTTACAGAATCGACCAAAATGGTATTTTTAACTATCAAATACTCATTTTCCTCAACTTTTTTTAGAGAATTGCAGGAGGTAATACCTATTGCCAGTAGCAAGATTAAGCTTATTTTAGCTATGTAGTTTTTATAGCATGCTACGGTCTTCATAGAAATCAAAAATACATCATTTGAATGGTTGTAAAAAGTGAATTGAAACTTATAAAAAACCTACAGCAAAAAAAATACCGAAATGAAAAAGGCCTCTTTGTTATGGAAGGCAAAAAGGCCGTGGAAGAATTGCTGGAGTCCGGGTTTGAAGTTTTTAAACTGTACTCCATGGACCAAAAATTGAGGGGTTCGTGGGCTTCACAGGTGCAAGCTATTTCCATGAAGGAACTAAAACAGGTCAGTAGCCTAAAAAATCCAAACGGTGTTCTGGGGGTTTTCTATAAAAAATCTATACCCAGTTTAGATATGGACGGCTGGACCCTTGTTCTAGATGATGTTCAAGATCCTGGAAATTTGGGCACTATCATTAGGTTGTGCGACTGGTTTGGGATTGAAAACATCATTTGTTCCAAGGAAACCGTAGATTGTTACAACCCAAAGGTCTTGCAGGCGACAATGGGCTCCATCGTCCGTGTCAACATTTTTTACATGGACCTGGCCGAATTTTTAAAATCAGCCGAAGTGCCTGTTTTTGGCACCTTTATGGAAGGGGAAAATATCCATAAAACAAAGCTGCCCGAAAAGGGCATTCTGATCATGGGGAATGAAGGTAACGGCATTTCTGAACCTATCCGAAGTCTTTGTAACCATGAAATAAGTATTCCCCAGTTTGGGAAAAAAACAACGGAAAGCTTGAACGTGGCCACTGCCACTGCCATATTTTTGAATGAAATCAAACGTAGGGGGTAAGCTTAGGTACGTCTATTCAAAGGTGAAATTGATAAATATGCCCCTGGATTTCATGGAGTCTATGTTCCCCGTCCATGGACTATTTGGATCGTTGTCCCTTATTAATTCATCGGTCAGGGCAAAAACCCCTCTAATGGACGGACTGAATTTAAAATATTCTAAATAGAAATCGATGCCAAAGCCCAATTCGTAGTTATAGACCCATTTCGTCATTCTAAAGGTGTTCGACAGATTATCGTCCAAGCTCGCTTCATTGCTTCCTAAATTCAACGACATGGAACCTCCGCCTATTAAAAAAGGTTTCCAGTTGCCCAGTCTCTTGGTACTTACCTTTAGTAACAAGGGGAAATTTATATAGGTGGATTTTACTTCCCTTAAAGCATCCCTATCCTCCTCCAATAAGGGAGAAGGAAAACCCAGGAGTCTTGATGTGTAATGAAGGCCGGGCTCCAACCGTACATCAAGGAATTCATTGATCCGCATTTCTCCGATCAAACCCACATTAAAACCTAAAGATTTGGCTACCTGTACCGTGGTCAAATCTTTGCCGTTGGGATCAAATCCCAAATCGTCCTTATATTCAAACTTGAAATCATACTGGTTTAGGCCCAAAAAATAACCCCAGTTAAGAAATTTTTTGTCCTCGTTCTCCTTATTTAAAACGGGGTTTTCGTTGAATTGACCAAATAGGGACGGGGTGAATAACAATACTCCCAAACATGTGAAAAACAAATTCTTCATTTACTAAAATGTCAGTCGTTGTGCTACCCTTGTTTTTTGGCTACGTAAATAGTGGATACGCCAAAAGTTTGAGGTTTGTTCGCTACATCTATAAACCCGATTTCCCGCAAAATATTGTTGAAGTTTTCGCCATGGGGAAACGCAGCGGCAGATTCGCTGAGGTAGCCGTACGCAGAATTGTCCTTTGAAAACAATTTTCCTATCAGGGGAAGCATGTATTTGGTGTAGATGCCGTATCCTTGTTTGTAAGGGGTTTTTGTGGGGACCGAAGTTTCTAGAATGACCAATGTCCCTCCAGGTCTTAAAACACGGAGTATCTCCTCTAGACCTTTTTCAAGATTTTCAAAGTTTCGAACACCAAAAGAAACTGTGACGGCATCAAAGGAATTGGATTCGAATTCAAGATTTTCACTATCACCAACAACCATTTCAATAATAGGGGACAGGTTTTTTTCTTTTATTTTTTTTTCGCCTACGGATAGCATTCCCGGGGAAATATCCAGACCTACAATTTTTTCTGCCCCTGTTTTTACCATGGCGATCGCCAAATCCCCAGTACCGGTTGCAATATCCAAAATAGTATTGGGCGATTCCTCCTTTAGGATGGTGACAACTTTTTTTCTCCATTTGATATCAATACCAAAGGATATAACGCGATTAAGGCCATCATAATCCGTAGAAATGGTATCGAACATTTTGGTGACCTGCTCCTTTTTTCCCAAGTTGGAGTCCTTATATGGGGTAACTCTTTTTGCCATCTGCAAAATTTTTGGCAAAGATACGATATAGAAGAAGGTTCCATGAAATTTTGGCACATTCATTAAACGATCAAATCCTTCTTAAAAGCTTGAAAATAAATTGAAAGCTCATAAAATTATGTAATTTTGTACCCATCAATTTACTTACTTGTAAAACATAGCTGCCGATCTAAGAAGGTTGGAATCTGGAACCAATTAATAGTTTCCGGTTAGGCTAGCTTAAGATTTTAAATGAAAATAATAATTGCCGGAGCTGGTGAAGTTGGATTTCATTTGGCGAAATTACTATCGTACGAATCCCAGAATATTACGTTAATCGATACCGATAAGGAAAGTCTGGCGTATGCGGACAACCACTTGGACATTAGGGTGCTAAGAGGGGATGCCACGTCTATTTCCATTTTAAAGGATGCTTCGGTTCAGGATTCCGAACTCGTTATTGGTGTAACTTCTTCCGAGACCACTAATTTGACCTTGTGTATGTTGGCAAAACAACTGGGGTGCAAACGGACTATCGCCAGAATCTCCAATACGGAATTTATAGATAATAAAGAATTGCTAAAATTTTCTGAACTCGGCATAGATGAACTAATTTCCCCCGAAGAACTTGCCGCTACGGAAATACAGCTATTACTGAACAAATCTGCATTTAACGATACATATGAATTTGAGGAAGGTGAGTTGATAATGGTAGGTGTTTCCCTACCAAAATCGGCCCCCTTCGTTGGGAAAATGGTAAAGGAGGCGGCCAAGGTATTCCCGGAGTTGCACTTTATGCCCATTGCGCTTCAACGATTGGGAACCCAGTATACCGTCATACCCCGTGGTGATACCTATTTCAAGGAAGGGGACCAGGTTTATTTTATCACTGTCAAGGAAGGGGTGGACGAGCTTTATAAACTCACAGGTAAGAAGAAGGAGGATATTAAAAACGTTATGATTCTTGGCGGGAGTAAAGTTGGTTATAAAACGGCCCGGGATCTATGCTCCAGACGTTTCAACGTAAAATTGATAGAGAAGAATAAGGAAAAGGCCTTTGATTTGGCCGATGATCTTCCCAATGCACTGGTCATTAACGGTGATGGTAGAAATGTAGAGTTGTTGGACGAGGAAAGTTTGGAATCCATGGATGCTTTTATAGCGGTTACCGGGAATTCAGAGACTAATATCATGTCCTGTTTGGTGGCTAAATCCAAACATATCAAGAAAACAATCGCCTTGGTGGAGAACATGGATTATTTTCAATTGTCCCATTCCATTGGAATTGATACATTGATTAACAAAAAACTTTTGGCGGCCAACAATATTTTCCGGCATATACGTAAGGGTGAAGTAGTGGCCTTAATGCGTTTGAATAATCTAAATGCTGAAATTTTGGAATTTATAGTAAAAAAGAATTCCAAGGTAACGGGATCTACCATTAGGGATTTGAACTTTCCAAAAAACGCGACCATTGGAGGTGTAGTAAGGGATGGTGAAGGAATCATAGCCTTGGGTGGTTTTATGATCAAGGAAGGGGATAGGGTAGTTGTTTGCTGTCATCCTGAACAGATTCCTAAAATAGAACGAATGTTCCTATAGCATGCGCTTGAATTCTAGAATCATTTTTCATCTAATGGGGCTGCTGCTTCTTTGTAACGGTGGCTTTATGCTATTGGCTGCCTTGGTAAGTGGCATTTATGAGGATGGTGCAACGCTAAGTATAACTTTAGCATCGGTAGCGACCATGTTTGCAGGTGTCTTTGCCATGTACTACACCAGGGGCCATAGAAAAGAGGTCAAACAAAAGGAAGGCTATATCATCGTTACCTTTGGATGGTTGGTCATGTCAATTTCAGGAACACTTCCCTATATTTTTTCCGGAGCTGTACCGGATATTACCAATGCCTTCTTTGAAACGGTTTCAGGATATACGACCACAGGTGCATCCATTATGGATGATATTGAATCCATGCCCGAGGGTATCCTTTTTTGGCGAAGCCTTACGCATTGGATAGGCGGGATGGGAATCATCGTTCTGGCCATAGCTATTTTACCTCTTCTGGGTATTGGTGGTATGCAATTGTTTTCAGCTGAAGCACCCGGACCCAGTGCGGACAAATTACACCCCCGTATTACGGATACAGCCAAGCGTTTATGGTTGATTTACTTGGGATATACCATAGCTGAAACCATTCTGTTAAAGTTGGCGGGAATGTCATTTTTTGATGCCATTAACCATGCCTTGGCTACCCTTTCCACCGGGGGTTTCTCCACAAAGAATGCCAGTATAGCCTATTGGAACGACCAGCCCTTAATACAGTATATAATCATCGTGTTTATGTTTTTGGCGGGAAGCAATTTTGTGATGAGCTATTTTGCCTTTAAGGGAAAGGTACAACGCATTTTGAAGGATGAGGAATGGAAATATTATTCCCTAGCCATTGTGATATTTTCCATTGTCGTGGCCGGGGTTATCTATTTTCAGGCCAATATTACCCAAGAAACACCAGGATATCCTATGGTCCTTGGGAAAGCTGAAAGTTCTTTTAGGCATGCCACCTTTCAGGTAATTTCTGTAATTACCACAACGGGATTTGTAAGTGCCGACTTTACCCAATGGACACCTTTTTTGACCATTTTCTTTTTTGGATTGTTTTTCATGGGGGGCTCGGCGGGTTCTACATCGGGCGGTATAAAGATCATGCGACACCTCTTGATAATCAAGAACGGACTTTTAGAGTTCAAAAGAACCTTACACAGTAACGCTATTATACCTGTACGCTATAACAATAAAACCGTGAAAGAGAAGATAGTTTATAATATTATAGGCTTCTTTGTGCTATACATGTTGCTCTTTATCATCGGGGCGCTCGTTCTGGGTATGCTTGGTCTCGATTTTGAGTCGGCCGTGGGTGGAGCGGCATCCTCATTAGGTAACGTTGGGCCTGCATTGGGCAGTTTAAATCCGGTGAGTAATTTCAATAGTTTACCTGCTTTGGCCAAGTGGTGGTGCGGGTTTTTGATGTTGGCCGGAAGGCTTGAACTGTTTACCGTTCTGATTTTATTGAATCCCTATTTTTGGAAAAGGACATAAACAGTTAACTAAATATTTTGAAAAGAAAAATCCCACAAAGTGAATTGTGGGATTTTTTGTAAATATCCTAAATCGATTTATAAAAGCGATTTCTTAATTCTGGCCATGGCTTGCTCGATTTCCTTGACCGAAGCCGCATAAGAAATCCTGATGCAGTTTCCATTGCCAAAGGCATCGCCTGTCACCGTGGCTACGTTGGCATGTTCCAACAAGTACATGGCAAAATCAGATGCATTGTTGATTTTTGTACCGTTCAAGGTTTTTCCAAAATACGCTGTGACATCGGGATATACATAAAAGGCACCTTGCGGTTCATTGCATTTAAATCCTGGGATATCGTTCAGCAAATCCAAAATCAGCTTTCTGCGCTTCTTGAATTCATCCACCATGTACTGGATACGGTCCGGGGACTCTTCTAAGGCCGTGATGACCGCTCGTTGTGCAATACAATTGGCACCGCTAGTTACTTGACCCTGTAATTTGTTACATGCCCTGGCAATGTAGGTAGGTGCGCCAATATAACCAATCCTCCATCCAGTCATGGCGAATGCCTTTGCTACTCCGTTTACGGTAACTGTTCGGTCGTACATATCCTCAAACTCGGCCATAGAGGCATGTTTGGTGACACCGTAATTAATGTGCTCGTAAATTTCGTCACTGACCACAATGATTTGTGGATACTTCTGAAGCACATCCGCCAATGCCCTTAATTCTTCCTTGCTATAAATAGAACCACTTGGGTTGCAGGGAGAACTATACCAAAGCATTTTTGTTTTTGGTGTAATGGCAGCTTCCAATTCTTGAGGAGTCATTTTAAAATCGTTCTCCAAGGTGGTGGGCACCTCTACTGGTACACCATCTGCCAGTTGGACAATATCCGCATAACTAACCCAATAGGGGCAGGGTAAAATAACTTCATCCCCTTCATTTATCATGGCCTGGGCAACGTTATAAAGTGATTGCTTGGCCCCCGTTGAGACTACAATTTGGGAGGGGTCATAGGTTAAATTGTTGTCCCTTTTGAATTTTGTGATGATGGCACTTTTTAACTCTGCGTACCCGTCGACCGGCGTATAGGCACTATAGTTGTCATTGATTGCCTGGATCGCCGCGTCTTTGATATAATCCGGGGTGTTGAAGTCCGGTTCGCCCAAACTTAAACCAATAATATCCTTACCCGCCGTTTTTAGCTCTCGGGCTTTTGCGGCCATTTCCAATGTTGCGGAAGGAGTAAGGCTGTTTATCCTGTCCGAAAGTTGATTGCTCATATGTATAAAATTACTAGTACTGTAAAGTAGGCTGTTTACCTAACTCCTTTAGGTGTTTGAAGTGCGAAATTATAGCTTTTCTAGTAGTTTTATATTCGTGATACGGTAAATTAAATTCTTTCGCAGTCTGTTTCACAATTTTTGAAATTTTTGTGTAATGGATGTGACTGATGTTTGGAAATATGTGATGTTCAACTTGATGGTTCAAACCTCCTGTAAACCAATTTACGATTCTATTCTTGGTACCAAAATTTACCGTGGTGAATAGTTGATGGATTGCCCAAGTATTTTTCATCGTTCCGCTTTCATCAGGAAGGGGTGTTTCTGCGTGGTCAACAATATGTGCCAATTGGAACACCACGCTCAGAATTACACCGGCAACATAATGCATCAAAAAGAATCCAATGAGGATTTTCCACCAAGCTATATCCAAAACCAACATGGGCAATACGATCCATATGGTAACATAAAGTATTTTGGTGATGATCAATGTACTCCAGTTTATGGTGGCACTTGGCAATTTACCATAGGCCAGTTTACGTTTCATGTACCTGTACATTTGTTGAAAATCCGTAGTAATGGCCCAATTAAATGTTAGCAATCCATAAAGGAATACGGAATAGAAATGCTGAAATTTGTGGTACTTTTTCCATTCGGCATGCTTTGAAAAACGCAGAATCCTGCCAGCTTCCATATCCTCATCATGCTCGTGGATGTTGGTGTAAGTATGGTGCAAAACATTGTGTTGTACCTGCCAGTTATAGACATTTCCGGCAAGAATGTAAATACTACTGCCCATGATTTTGTTTACCCATTTCTTATTGGAGTAGGAACCATGATTGCCGTCATGCATAACGTTCATGCCTACACCTGCCATGCCTATACCCATGATAATGGTAAGTAGAATATTGGCCCAGTTGGGAAGTCCCAAGGTCAAAATCAGAAAATAGGGAGCCAAAAACAGGGTAAACATGACTATCGTCTTTAAATGGAGTTTCCAGTTTCCTGTTTTCTTTATTTTATTTTTGTTAAAGTAATCGTTTACCCTTGCATTGAGGGTTTTAAAGAATTGTGTTGAATCCTTTCTGGGGAATCTAATGCTTTTGTTTTCCATAAATGGTAATCTTTGTTTCTAAAAATAACGCAAAGGATATCCTAATGGTTTGGTAGATTGATTAAAAAAGAAATCTTTGCACAAGTGAATATATAATTTTATTATAATACAAATATACGGATGACTGCCGAAACCATTTTCAAATATTTTCCCAATTTATCAGAAGTACAAAAGAATCAAATTATTCTTTTGGAAGAACTTTACAAGGATTGGAACCAAAAAATCAATGTAGTTTCCAGGAAGGACATCGATGAACTCTACTTGAGACACGTACTACATTCTTTGGGAATTGCCAAGGTTCAAGCTTTCAATAATGGAGCAGAGATTTTGGATGTTGGCACTGGTGGAGGTTTTCCGGGAGTTCCTCTCGCTATCCTCTATCCGAATGCGAAATTTACCCTTGTGGATTCCATAGGTAAAAAAATCAAGGTAGTGGATGAAGTAGTGGAAGGTCTAAAACTGGAAAATGTGCAAACGGTAAATTCTAGGGTGGAGCAAGTTCCAAAGCAATTTGATTTTATTGTCAGCAGAGCAGTGGCCGCTATGCCAACATTTGTGCATTGGGTAAAGGGAAAAATCAAAAAAGAGTCCCTGCATGAAAGAAGAAATGGTATTTTGTATTTGAAAGGTGGCGATTTAATGGACGAGTTGGAGGCTTATAGAAATGTAGAAACCTTTGAACTTGCAGACTATTTTGAAGACGAATTCTTTGAAACGAAGAAGGTGGTTTATCTCCCGCTCAAATTTAAGGGTTAATAGTTACAAACTGAGTAGACCATAGTAGCTTAGTCGATATTTCTTCGCATATTTTTTCAGTCGGTTCCAAAAATGGATTCGAATGCAGCAAAAATAGAGCTTAGTAATTTGATATGTTTTAGATAAAGTATTCATACTCAATTGTAAAATTCGAAATAAAACATTTAGTTTACAATTAATTAACGTTAAATTTACATTTAAATTATCCGTAAGATTGATTTTACGTATAAAAAAAGCGCCGAATTGGCGCTTTTTATTTATAGTTCTATAAAGAATTATTCGCTCCATGGCGGAACAACTCCATTGGAACGGGCATAGGCTATTAACTGTCCTTTATGTTCCCCGTTATGCTCCATTATGATCAAAAGACCTCCTAATTTGTTCATTTTCATAAAGCCAAAATCAACTTCGCTTCCCAATTCACTGCTTTCTACCTCACCTACTTTGTCCAATACCCAGGCATTGGATTTTTTTAGGGCGGCAATAATATTTGACTTTCCTGTTATTTTTGTCAATCCCATTACATCGACCTCTTCTGGTGGGGCAAATCCCATTTTTGATCCAATAAAATAGTTAGACCCCGCAACATGAAGGAGTGCTTCGGCAACTGAATTAACGCCCTCCATCGGTCTCCAGTCATACTGTTCCTCGGAGAAGGCCTCGGCAAGTTGAATAACCTGATCTTGATTGCCTTTAAGTAGCCCTTGGATGGTATTCTGTGTTAAATTTTCTTGTGCATGGGTAAAACCAATTGCCATGAACATGCAGATGAGCGAAACTAATTTTTTCATTATAGTGTTTTTTAAGGTTGAAGGTGTTTCCAGATTTTCCAAAAACACCTCTTAAATGTAATCAAAATCTTTGTTAATTGGACCTTAGTTTATTAAAATTCAAATACTTAACCTAAAAAGGGGTATCTGTAATCTTCTGGTGTTATAAACGTCTCCTTTATCAATCTTGGGGAGACCCATCTTAATAGATTTTGTGCCGACCCTGCCTTATCGTTGGTTCCAGAAGCTCTAGCACCACCAAAAGGTTGTTGGCCTACTACGGCTCCGGTTGGTTTATCGTTTATGTAAAAGTTTCCCGCACAATTTTGCAATGTCTTGGTGGCCTCATCTATTGCATACCTGTCTTGAGAAAGTACGGCTCCGGTTAATGCATATTCCGAAGTACTATCTACCAACTCCAATGTTTTGGACCATTCTGTGTCTTCGTAAACATATACAGTTACCACTGGGCCAAAAAGCTCTGTTTCCATGGTGGTATAATGCGGGTTTGTAGTTAAAATAACTGTAGGTTCTATGAAATATCCTTTTGATTTATCATATCCTCCGCCAACAATGATTTCTGCTTCCTTATCATTTTTTGCTTGATCGATATATTTTGCTAGTTTATCAAAAGAACCTTCATGAATGACGGCGGTGATAAAATTGCCCATATTTTCAGGAGAACCTGGTTTGTTAAACGATTCCACATCTTTTTTAACCTGATCAAGAATCTCCTTAGAAGTCGATTTTGGTAGATATACCCTTGAAGCGGCACTACATTTCTGTCCTTGGAATTCAAAAGCCCCCCGAGTGATTGCCGTAGCAACTTGCTTTGGTTTTGCCGTAGGATGCGCAATTATAAAATCCTTACCCCCAGTTTCCCCTACGATCCTTGGATAGGTTTTGTATATGTGGATATTATTGCCAATTTGTTTCCAAAGTTCCTTGAATACATGTGTTGATCCTGTAAAATGAATACCAGAAAAATCAGGACTGGCCAATATTGTTTCGGTTATCATTACCGGATCCCCATACACCACATTGATAACACCATCCGGCAAACCGGCTTCTTTAAATATGTCCACAATTACTTTCGCTGAGAATATTTGGCTGTCACTAGGTTTCCATACCACTACGTTCCCCATCATGGCGGCACTAGCCGGCAGATTTCCGGCAATGGCCGTAAAGTTGAACGGTGTTATGGCATAAACGAAGCCTTCTAGAGGCCTATATTCCACGCGGTTCCAGATGCCTTCGGAGGAATAGGGTTGCTCCTCATAAATTTGGGACATATATTCCACATTGAATCTAAGAAAGTCGATAAGTTCACAGGCGGAATCAATCTCCGCTTGATGGATGGTTTTTGACTGCGCCAACATGGTGGCAGCGTTGATTTTTGCCCTGTATGGTCCGGCAATAAGTTCGGCCGCTTTTAGAAAAACTGCAGCCCGTTGCTCCCAGGTCAGGTTTGCCCAAGCATTCCTGGATTCCAAACAATTGGAAATGGCATCTTCAATATGCTTTTTTTCGGCTACATGATAATGGCCCAGAATGTGTTGATGGTCGTGAGGGGGGGACATTGGCTTGGTATTACCCGTCCTTACCTCATTACGTCCAATATACATTGGTACATCAATTGTACTATTGTAATAGGATTTATATTGTTTTAAGACTTCGTCGCGCTCAGGTGTGCCTGGCGCATAGCTTTTGATTGGCTCATTAATGGCGGCCGGTACTTGAAAAAATCCTTTGCCCATGGTCAATTTTTATTTTTAAAATTAGTAGTTGACCAAAAGTACTAAAAGGGTATTGCACTAAAAACTAATTTGAGGTTAAAAGCTATTTAGTTTAAGGCAAAAGGCGCACTGAATTTGAATGTTGGGATGTAAACCCTAAAATTTTCTGTCGTAGAGAAATTAATCATGTTGTAATGACCTTTCATGGCTCCGATGGGAGAAGTTAAGAGACACCCAGAATTATAAGTGTGGGACTCCCCAGGCTTTATTACAGGTTTTTTTCCGATTACGCCTTCGCCATCCAAAGTTTCAACATCGTTCAAGGAGTCATAGATTCTCCAATGGCGAGAGGTAAGTTGAACGGAATCCTTACTTTGGTTCTCAATCGTTATGGTATATCCAAAAGCATAATGCATTTTGTAATTTTTGAAGAAGGTGCCTTCAAAATTCGTTTTAACCGAAATCTTAATGCCTTTGGTAACTTGTGTTGTCATAATTCTTAATAGGTGAACATACTACCTGCAAACAATAGTGCAGCTCCTACAAAAGCTAAAATAACGAAAATAGTATTTAGGAAAATATATTTAACAATAGTTTTAAACCTACCTTGATCATAAAAATTTCGCATGGCCTTATACAGGTAAACTGCAAAAATCAAGATAAAAATACCATTGGTGGCTATCCCAAAAACACTATCAATCAAATAGCTAATAATGAGCAAGATAAAGAACAAAGATTGATTGTGGAAACTAAAGATCAAATGATCGGTATAAGTATGTTTTTTTCTGATATAGGCCAACCAAATGAAAATTGAGAACACCGGTAAAAAGAAAAATGTGGTAAATGGCAACTTTGAAAAAACGGAACTCAAATAGGCCCCTGGCTGTCTTTTTACCCGGATTAAACTTTGCGCCATATTGAAGGATACATTGTTGTGCCAATTGCCTTCAAGTGAATACTTTTCCCTAGCATCATCAAAGACGTATAAGGTGTCCTTTTGAATCAAGGTTGAAAATATTTCACGTTTGCGAAACAAAGAACCTAAAAGGGATTTTTCAGAAGCAGCCTCAATTTGTTTTTTTGGGTCGGCAAGGATAATGGAATCCTTAATCCGCATTTGTTCGGAAATGAGCTCTTTGAGTTCCAAGGAGTCCAATTGGGCCAACATTTGTTCCGTGTCCTTCTCTGCTTCCCCAAAATCAAACTCTTCCATAAGAGTGCTTCCAAAATTGATAGGGAGTTGATTGGACTCAGAGCCAAATCGATTTAATCGTTCAAAATTGCTGGAAAAACCAACCAAAAGAAAGTAAATGATGGCCAAGCTCAGAAGAAACCTAAAGGGGTTTGTATAGGAAACACGTCGCCCAGAGATATATGCTTTGGTAATCCTACCAGGGCGCAATAGGAGTGACCCAAGGGTTCTGAACAATTTGGAATCGTAGGAAATAATATTGGAAAAAAATTCCTCGAAAAAATCCTTTAGTGTCAGCTTTTTGGTACTGTTGGCCTGTGAACAATTTGGGCAGTACTTGTCACTAATATCCAATGGGTGACCACAGTTCAGGCATTCTACCCCCCTATATCGCAGTTGATATCGGCCTTTAGTATTAACACTTGGTTTGGTCTCCATGGGTTGTTGGCTTATTGGGGACCCTTGAAATCAGTTGCTGATGGTTCTGGAATTTGTTGAGCCCACTCCTATAATACTATCGTAAAGGTCTCCAAAATTTCTGTAATATACCAAGATCAAATAATTGTTTTCCGTAAAATGGAAATTACCGCCCACAATATTCAAATTTATTTCCCCGGCATCGTTTTTGGTAACGTATTTATAATTGTAAAATCCTTGTTTTAGTACCAAGGTGGCCTCCATCATTCCTGTCTCCGGATTATATAACATTTTGTTTTCTTCGGATAGGTCATAGTTGTTGAATTTCCCAAAAATATAGACATCATCAAGTCCCAGGACTTCCGTGTACGGGAGGCTAAAATGGACTTTGGTGTATTCTGCTTCCCTAGAGGCATCATCACCTTGCAAGGTCCTAATGACAAAGTCGCCATTAATATCAGGAAAATAGGTGTAGGGCTCATTGGCCCTAAAATCATCACTAAAAAGGTAATGATTGTAAAGATCTCCCATTTCTATTCTTGCAATTTGTGAACTGGGTGCGCGCAAATCACTGGTGTCGAACAATAAATACTCATTACCTCCAAAGAATGCGGTTTCTTGGTCATATCTATAGACCAATTCCGATCCCAAAGTAAATTGTGGTTTTATATCATAGATGGCATTGTCCCAATGATTGTTCTGAATTAAGGCCACTTTCACCTCTTGTTTGGGATTTACCAATTGAAAATTACCCGGATTGATTCTAAAGTGAACCACTTGCTTTTCGTTCAGAAAATTAAAATCCCGCGAACGCTTCACCTCTGCACCTACTTTTACAATATCCTTATATACGATAAACCTTCTTGAGAATTGGAGTTCGTAACTGTTGTTATAAATTTCAATTAGAAAGTTACCGGTTACCTTGAGGCGCACATTTTCGTTCGGGATGGTGAGCTGGTAATTGGAATAGGTCTCCAAAGTAGTGTAACTATTCTCGTAATTAATGATACGTTGGTTATCTATACCATCCAAGTATTGGGATTTTAGCAGGTCCGAAGGAGTCCAGTCATAATCACAGTGAATAATCTTATAATAGTAATCCTGTTCATTTGCCAAGAGGTCGTCAAATTCCAGCTTAATGGTTTCACCAATCTGTACCACTGGGAATTGATCGTCCGTAGGCCCCCTGAATACGATGGACTTAATATGGTCGGGCGGGTTTTTTTCTTTTTGGACCTGGCCAATCATACTTTGTAGGCAAAGTATACTTAACGATATTTGTTTAAGGAATAATCGCATTTAACAATAATATTTGGCTTAAAGGTAAACAAAAAGGATGCCTAAAAAATTTACCTCGATGGAATGCCTAAATTATGGTTAATTATTATGAAAACTTTTCATTTAGTAGTAAATTCGCAGCAAATTTTGTTAACCTAAGGTCTACAATAATATGTCAAAGGACATTCGAATTAAAAAAGGACTGGATATCAATTTGGTAGGAGCTGCCGAATTGTCTACTTCAAAAGCGGTCCTGAGCAATGTTTACACAATCAATCTTAATGATTTTCACGGAATAACTCCAAAGATGTTATTGAAGGAAGGGGCCGAGGTAAAAGCTGGGGAACCCTTGTTCTACAATAAAGGTAATGAGGAGATGCTGTTCGTTTCCCCTGTTAGTGGGGAATTGGTTGAAATAGAAAGGGGCGCACGAAGAAGAATCCTCAAGGTAAAGATTCTGGCCGATAAGAACCAAGAGGTGGTCGAGCACAAAAAGATGGATTTGGAAAAGGCATCAGGGCAGGATATCAAGGCCGCTCTTTTGAAATCTGGATGCTGGCCTTTCGTTAAGCAACGTCCCTATGACGTAATTGCCGATCCCAAGACAACGCCCAAGGCAATTTTTATTTCAGGCTATGCAACAGCTCCCTTGGCGGCCGATTTTGATTATGTGTTAAAGGGAAAGGAAGAAGAATTGCAGGCGGCCATATCCGCTTTGGCCAAACTTACCCCAGGAAAAATTCATGTTTCCGTGGGTGCTTCGGGGAACTCTCCATTGGCCGGTCTAAAAGGTATCGAGCTGCACAAGGTTTCTGGTCCACATCCTGCGGGATTGGTCGGAACACAGATAAATAAAATTGACCCTATCAATAAAGGTGAGTTGGTATGGACCGTATCCCCTCATGATTTGGTCATCATCGGGGAATATTTCTTGACTGGAAAGTTCAATGCTGAAAGAATCGTGGCCTTGGCTGGTTCATCCGTTAAATCCCCTAAATACTACACTACCAAAATAGGTGCTGAAATTTCTACTTTTTTATATGCCAGCGGTGTAAACGAAGAAAACTTCAGGGTCATTAACGGCGATGTTCTTACGGGATTAAAAAGCGGGCCTGACGGGCATTTGGGATTCTATAACAATGCTGTAACGGTTATCCCGGAAGGGGATGATTATGAATTATTTGGATGGAACAAACCCATTTTCAATAAAGTTTCAACAACTAGAGCATTGACTTTTTCATGGTTGCAACCCAAGAAGAAGTACGACTTGACCACGAACACCAATGGCGAACACAGGGCATTTGTGGTAACTGGGCAGTATGAGGAGGTTTTTCCAATGGATATTTACCCATTACAGCTTTTAAAGGCCTGTATGGTTCAGGACTTGGATGAAATGGAACAATTAGGACTTTATGAAGTGGCACCTGAGGATTTTTCTTTAACTGAATTTATTTGTATTTCCAAACAACCCCATCAAAAAATCATTCGTGAAGGATTGGATTTATTGCAAAAAGAAATAGGATAAGATATGAGCTTAAAAAGTAAAATGCATGAGTTAAAACTGAAGTATCAGGGTAAAAAGATGGCGCCTGCCTTCAATGCCTTCCATACATTCTTGTTTACTCCTAATGAAACCACACATGGCGGCACGCACGTAAAGGCGGCCGATGATTTGAAGAGAACCATGAACACGGTCATCATGGCACTTGTACCCGTGCTTATTTTTTCCATGTTCAATGCGGGATACCAACACTTTGCCGCCATTGATGCGGCAAATGGAACACCTCGCAGTTTGTCTTTGTTCGAAAACTTTTTGACATGGGATAATTTTTGGATTGGTATACTTAAGGTCTTACCCTTGGTAATCGTATCCTATGGTGTGGGCCTTATTGTTGAGTTTATATTTGCTGTTATAAAAGGCCATGAAGTAGAAGAGGGATACTTGGTAACGGGAATGTTGGTTCCTTTGATCGTTCCTGTGGATACCCCACTATGGATGTTGGCCGTTGCCGTTGTTTTTGGGGTGGTAATCGGTAAGGAAGTATTTGGCGGTACAGGGATGAATATTTTGAATCCAGCACTTACAATACGGGCCTTTCTATTTTTTGCCTACCCTACATGGATGAGTGGTGACAAGGTCTGGGTACACGGTGCCGTGGAAAGGGCCGGTGGCCCCGATGCCATATCCGGCGAGACCATTCTGGGGTCTTTGGCCCAAAATGCGGATATAAGTTATTCCGTCTCGGACATGTTCTTTGGTTTTATTCCTGGTTCAGTGGGAGAAACTTCTACGCTTTTGATTTTGATCGGAGGACTCTTTTTGGTTTTTAGTAAGATTGCCAGTTGGAGGATAATGTTGAGTGCCATAATCGGTTCCTTGGTCATGGGATTCATTTTTAACCAAGTTGTAGAATTTGGTTGGATAACCGAGACCAGTAAATTTTATGGCTTGATGAGTTTTGATTTTTGGAAACACCTAATTGTTGGTGGTTTGGCATTTGGTATTGTCTATATGGCGACCGATCCCGTAACGGGTTCGCAGACCAATAGGGGAAAATGGATTTACGGCTTCTTTATCGGTTTTATTTCGGTAATGATAAGGGTTTTCAATCCCGCTTATCCAGAGGGAGTTTTCTTGGCGATACTTTTGATGAACGTATTCGCTCCTACCATTGATCATTATGTGGTGAAAGCCAACATAAATAGGAGAATGAAAAGATTTAAGAACGCCGTTGTGCTCCCAAAGGATACGGACGGTAAGGCTGAAGAACTAAAAGTAGAAACGGTTTAATTATGGCAATCAATACAGATAAAAATGTATACACCGTGGTTTTTGCCTCGGTTATGGTAATCGTGGTAGGGTCCATACTCGCTTTTTTGGCCACTGGATTAAGTGGTAGAATCAACGAAAATATGCGTTTTGAGAAACAGCAAAACATCCTCTATGCTATGGGAATCAACGATAATGTGGATGAAGGAAGCGTAAATTTTGTCCCTACGGATATTGTGGAAGATAAGTTTTCCCAATATATAACCGAGCAAATTATAATTAAAGGGGACCAGATTGTAGATAATGACGAGGCGTATCTGATCGATATGAAAAAGCAATTGGCCTTGGCAAAAAAAGGTGAAACACCTGAATTGCCTTTGTTCATTGGTGAAAAGGACGGAAAGAAGTTTTACGTCATTCCAATGTACGGGAAGGGATTATGGGACGATATCTGGGGATACATTGCTTTAGATGATAAAATGATCGTTCAAGGGGTATTTTTTGATCATAAGGGTGAAACCCCTGGTCTGGGAGCCAATATTAACCAGCGATATTTCATGGATGATTTCACTGGGGAAAGTATCATGGCTGGTACCAGATATGCAGGAATCAATGTGGCAAAAGGGAATAACGATCCCCTGAACAATGATAAAGAGGATAATGAAGTGGATGCCTTGGCCGGAGCCACCATCACAGGAAATGGAGTATCTGCAATGATTAAGGAGACTTTGAATCTTTACAAAGATTATTTAAAAACTATTAGAACAAATTAATATGGGACTTTTATCAAAAAAGGATGCAAATCTAATTAAGGATCCATTAGCGGATAATAACCCTATTACCATTCAGGTATTGGGAATCTGTTCCGCATTGGCCATTACCGCTGAACTTAAGGCTTCCGTTGTTATGGCAATTGCGGTGATGTTCGTCTTAGGTCTAGGAAACGTGGTTATTTCTGCGATGAGGAATATCATCCCATCGAAAATCAGAATTATCGTTCAGTTAATCGTTGTGGCAACTCTAGTAATTGTAGTGGATCAAGTACTCAAAGCTTTTGCTTATCCATTAAGTAAAACGCTTTCCGTATTCGTAGGATTGATTATTACCAATTGCATCATCATGGGACGTTTTGAGGCTTTTGCTTTAGGGAATGGACTTTGGAGATCCTTTTTGGATGGAATTGGTAACTCATTAGGGTATGGCATTATTTTGGTTATTGTAGGTTTTTTTAGGGAGCTATTGGGATCAGGAACTCTTTTTGGATACCCGGTTTTTGGTGACCCTATAGAGAAAACCGGTCTGTATTCCTTTGGTTATGAGAATAACGGGTTCATGATTATACCACCTGCGGCCTTGATTGTTGTTGGAATCATAATTTGGGTACAGCGATCCAGAAATCCTGCTTTGATAGAAGAGAATTAATAACATACTTATAAATACATTATGTTAGAACATATAGAATTGTTTTTTAGGTCCATTTTTATTGACAATATGGTATTCGCCGTGTTCTTAGGAATGTGTTCCTATTTGGCGGTATCCAAAAAAGTGGCAACGGCCGTTGGTCTTGGTGCAGCAGTAATATTTGTACTCGCGGTAACCGTTCCCTTGAATTGGTTATTGGATAGATACCTTCTACAAGAAGGTGCATTGTCGTGGTTAGGCCCGGAATACGCGGATTACAATCTAAGTTTCCTTTCTTTCATCTTGTTCATTGCAACCATAGCTACTATGGTTCAATTGGTGGAGATAGTTGTAGAAAAATTTTCTCCATCGTTGTATAACTCCTTGGGTATCTTCCTGCCTTTGATTGCAGTGAACTGTGCTATTCTCGGTGGTTCTCTTTTTATGCAATCTAGACAAATCGAAACTTTCGGACTAGCCTTTAATTATGGTCTTAGTTCGGGTATAGGCTGGTTTTTGGCGATTTTGGCTATAGCGGCCATCCGTGAAAAAATAAGATATTCCAATGTTCCTGCGCCATTAAGGGGCTTGGGAATTACTTTTATTATAACCGGTTTAATGGGGATAGGGTTCCAAAGCTTTGGAGGTATGTTGACAGGTGGTGATGAGGCAGCAGAAGATGCCCAGGAAACCGTACAAATTGAAGCACCCAAAGAGGAAAAGATAGAAACACCAACAAAAGAGGTAACTGAAAATAATTCTGAGATTGACGAGAAGGAAATCTCCTATAACGACGTAAAATAAAAGGCATGATTTTAGCTGCAAGTACAGGTGGAACAATATTGATCACGGTAGTCGCTTTCTTAATCCTACTGATGATATTAGTGGCTTTGTTATTGTTCACAAAGGAAAAACTTTCACCATCCGGACCCGTAACTATCACTATAAATGGTGAGAAAAAAATAGAAGTAGGCTCTGGTAGTTCCTTGCTTTCCACGTTGGGAAACCAAAAAATATTTTTGCCTTCTGCTTGCGGTGGTGGAGGTACCTGCATTCAATGTGAGTGCCATGTATTATCCGGTGGTGGTGAGGCTTTGCCTACGGAAACACCTCATTTCTCTAAAAAGGAATTGAACCATGGTGCCCGTTTGGCTTGTCAAGTGAAGGTAAAGCAGGATATGGAGATTACCATCCCCGAAGAGGTTTTCGGGATAAAGAAATGGAATGCCAAGGTCGTAAGGAATTATAACGTTGCTTCTTTCATTAAGGAATTTGTAGTGGAAATCCCTGAAGATATGAACTATAAGGCTGGTGGCTATATTCAAATAGAAATACCGGAATGTGAGATAAAATATTCTGATATAGATATCACAGCGCATCCAGAGGAGCACGATACGCCCGATAAATTTCAGGCGGAATGGGATAAATTCAATCTGTGGCCTTTGGTAATGAAAAATCCTGAAACGGTTGAAAGGGCATACTCCATGGCCTCGTATCCAGCGGAAGGGCGTGAAATTATGCTCAATGTGCGTATTGCGACGCCACCGTGGGATAGGTCCAAAAATGGGTGGATGGACGTAAACCCAGGAATTGCATCTTCCTACATATTCAGCTTAAAACCCGGGGATGATTGTATCATATCCGGACCTTACGGTGAATTTTTTATTAATGAGTCAGATGCTGAAATGTTATATGTGGGTGGTGGAGCCGGAATGGCCCCTATGCGTTCCCATTTGTATCATCTCTTTAAGACACTGAAAACAAAAAGAAAAGTTACTTATTGGTATGGTGGTAGGTCCAAGAGGGAACTGTTTTATTTAGATCACTTCTATCAACTTGAAAAGGAGTTTCCTAACTTCAAGTTTTATCTGGCCCTTTCAGAGCCTTTGGAGGAAGACAATTGGAAAGTGAAGGAAGATATCGATGCGCCAGGGGATGGCTTCGTAGGGTTTATACATAACTGTGTAATCGACAATTATTTGAGTAAACATGAATCACCCGAAGATATTGAATTATACTTTTGTGGACCTCCTCTTATGAACAAGGCAGTTCAGAAAATGGGGGAGGATTTTGGTATTCCCGATGAAAATATTCGATTCGACGATTTCGGAGGTTAAGCATAAGAAAAACAAAAACAGGAAAAACCGATATGCCAACATATCGGTTTTTTTTGGAAAAGAATTTATAGGATTCACTGAATTCGATGTTTTTCCAGTTTTTTTCCTAAGAGTGGCACTAAAAGTTTGAAACAATGAAACCATTAACAGAACAGGAACTTCATAATTTGGCCATGAATTTGGTAGGAAAGCAACTGGAGGGTGATGGGTACGAATTCTTGGCAGTTAATAGCGAACTTCGAAAAAATCCGCAATTCGTTTGTATCAAGGAAAAGAAGATGAGTTTTGTTGTGGTAAAGGCGATCGAATACCCCGGTGACCCCTTGGATTTGGATTTTTTTAGGGCTGATTTATATAAAATGAGGGATCATGCATTAAAATTTGAGGCTAAAGTCTTTTATGCGCCCGTGGGTTTGGTGAATGCAAAGGATTACAATTTGCCGGTATACCTTAACGAAGAGTATATTGTGGATTATGAAGGATTAATAGAAATTGAATAATGAGGAAATGGATTTGTTTGGCAGGAGTACTTTTTGTTTTTTCCTGTAATAAAGGGATTGTACGAAATCAAACAAGGGGTGAGGCACTTGGTACGAGTTTCAATATTATATATCTAGCAAGCGAGGAGTTGGATTTAGGAAAAAATATTGATTCTGTTTTTACCGCTGTAAATCGATCTTTATCGACCTATATTCATGATTCAGATATTTCAAAAATAAATCGGGGCGATAGTCTTGTCGTTGTGGATAATATGTTCCGGGAAGTTTTTGAGCTTTCAAGAAAGGTCTATAAGGAAACAAGGGGGTATTTTGACCCAACCGTAGGCACACTGGTCAATGCATGGGGCTTCGGTCCCGGGGAACAAATCGCTATGGACAGCTTGGCGGTGGATAGTTTGTTGGGTTATGTAGGGTTCAATAAGGTCTCGCTTACTCCGCAGAATAGAATCGTTAAGGATAATCCCAATATCTATTTTGATTTTAATGCCATAGCCAAAGGATATGCCATAGATAGGTTGGCGGTTATGCTTGATCAGAAAGGCATTCAAAATTATCTGGTGGAAGTAGGCGGTGAAGTGGTTGCAAAGGGAATAAATTTGGAAAAGGAAAAGCCTTGGGTCGTGGGTATTGACGATCCACAAGCAGAAGAAGGTAGACAATTGAAGCTATTGATAAACATGTCCGATAAGGCCCTGGCCTCCTCAGGGAACTATAGAAAATATAGGGTGGATAGTACTACAGGCAATAAATATGTACATACTATTGATCCTATTACAGGTTATACTAAGAACTCCAATACGTTAGGGGTCACTATTTTAGCCAATAATTGTGCCACGGCCGATGCCTATGCCACTGCATTTATGGCCATGGATTTACACGAAGCTTTTAAGGTTATAAACTATAACAAGGACCTTGAAGCTTATATTATTTATTTGGATGAAAAAGGAGTTACCCAAGAATTTCTTACCAAAGGATTTAAGGAACTTTTGGTAGAATAGTTATTTTTTAACCAAAGGAATAATTTCTCCTTTAGCCAATCTATATTTTTCAATTTCCTCCATGGGCATATAAGAGGTCATATCGATTTCAAATACCTGAAAACCTACGGATCGTAACTTTCCAAAATAATCCTTTCCATAAATTCTTACATGGTCGTATTGACCGAATAATCTGGCCCTTTCTTTTCTGTCCGTTATGGAATTGTCTTCAAAGGTAATTTCTCTATTTAAATCCTGCGGTATTTGAAAAACACCCCAACCACCTGGTTTTAAAACCCTATAGAGTTCCTCCATGGCCTTGGTATCGTTTGGAATGTGCTCCAAAACATGATTGCATAAAATGACATCAAATTTATTACTTTCGAAAGGTAGATTACAAATGTCGGCTTTTACATCGGCCAAGGGGGAATTTAGGTCGGTAGTAATGTAATCCAGGTTTTTAAGTTCTCTAAATCTTTTATAAAAAGCCTGTTCTGGGGCAAAGTGCAATACCTTTAGGTTATCTTGAAAAAAATTGGTTTCGTTTTTCAAAAAAAGCCACAAAAGTCTATGTCTTTCCAAAGAAAGGGTAGAGGGGGAAAGCACATTTTCCCTGGGGTTTTCATAACCATAAGGCAAGAAACTACGGAATTTTTTGCCGTCGATGGGATCTTGGTAGTTATTCCCTGAGTAGTAAAATGACAATATAGGTCGAACCAAATAGCTTATCTTAATAAGAAGGGGCCTTGGTATAATGTTTAGAAAAAATTTAAAAATTTTCTTCATCTATCGGAAAAACGATGGTTGATATATTCAGATAGAAATCGGTTATCCTCTAAATTACTTTTTGACAATAATTAGGATTGAAGTTTTGTCTGTCTAAACTCATCCTCCTCATCAGATACGATACCTAATGCATCATAAATATATTGGAAGGTGGAGAGCAGCTCCGGTTTTCCATTTACGATGGCTACATTGTGTTCAAAATGAGCACTTGGTTTTCCATCTGCCGTGAGAATGGTCCAGCCATCCTTGAGTTGTTTTATATTTTTTGTTCCCATGTTGATCATAGGTTCAATGGCCACCGTCATACCTTCGACGAACTTTTTTCCACGTCCTCTTTTTCCGTAATTGGGCATTTCCGGACTTTCATGAAGTTTCTTGCCCAGTCCGTGGCCTACAAGTTCACGTACCACACCATAGCCATGGCTTTCACAATAATTTTGAATGGCAAAACCTACGTCGCCAACCCTATTGCCAGCTTTGAATTCGCGTATTCCTATGTACAGTGATTCTTTTGTAACCTTCAGTAATTGCCTTACCTCAGGAGCCACTTCTCCAACTTCAAAAGTATAGGCATGATCTCCATAAAATCCATTTTTCAAGGCGCCACAATCCACGGAAATGATATCGCCCTCCTTTAGTGGCTCAGCATTTGGAATACCATGTACCACTTGGGCGTTTGGACTCATGTTCAAGGTATTGGGAAAATCATACATACCTAAAAATCCAGGTTCCGCACCATGGTCCCGTATAAAGGTTTCCGCCAATTGGTCCAGGTAAAGGGCATTGACACCGGGCTTTATTTCAGAAGCTAACATGCCCAAGGTTTTTGACACAATCAGGGCGCTTTCACGCATGAGTTCTATTTCTTCCGCCGATTTTATTTTTACCATAACTGCAAAAGTACGCTTATTTTGGAATTGGCTAATCCACCAATGATTTTTGGGTCATATAAGGGGATTTTGCCACACCCATGAGTTTTAAAATGGTTGGGGCTATATCACCCAGTACTCCGTCCCTAATGTTTTTAATGTCCTTGTCCACTAGAATAAGCGGAACAGGATTTGTGGTATGTGCCGTATTTGGAGATCCATCCGGGTTTACCATGGTTTCACAGTTTCCATGGTCCGCTATGACCAGCACGGAATAGTCATTTTCTATAGCGGCGGTGATGACATCCTTTGCACAAGTATCCACGGTTTCACAAGCTTTTATAGCGGCTTCCATAACCCCTGTATGTCCAACCATATCCGGATTCGCAAAATTTAGGCATACAAAATCTACCTCACCTTTTTTCAGTTCGGGAACAATGGCATCCCTAATATCATAGGCACTCATTTCTGGCTGAAGGTCATAGGTAGCCACTTTCGGTGAGGGACATAAAAGCCTTTTTTCACCCTCAAAGGGTACTTCCCGTCCACCGCTAAAGAAAAACGTCACATGGGGATATTTCTCCGTCTCCGCAATCCGTATCTGTTTCTTTCCTGCATTAGCAAGAACTTCTCCCAACGTTTCCTTTATATTTTCCTTGTCGTATACTACATGGACGCCTTTGAAGGAATCGTCATAGTTCGTCATGGTTACGTAGTAAAGATCTAGTTTGTGCATATTTTGTTCATGCATATCTTCCTGACTGAGCACCTGGGTAAGTTCGCGGCCCCTGTCCGTTCTAAAATTGAAGAATATGACCACATCGCCATCCTTGATCTGACCTATAGGATTGCCCAAGTCATCTACCATTACGATGGGTTCCACAAATTCATCTGTAATGTTATTGTCATAACTATCCTGTATACTTTGAACAATATTTGTGGATTTTTCACCTTCGGCATTGATCATTACGTCATAGGCTTTTTTTACGCGTTCCCAACGTTTGTCACGGTCCATGGCAAAATACCTTCCTACTACAGTTGCCAATTGCGCATTAGTTCCAGGACAAAATGAAACCAAATCTTCTAAAAATCCTTTGCCACTTTTGGGATCTACATCCCTGCCATCCGTAAAGGCATGGATGTACATATTTTTTACTCCAGATTCAAATCCTGCGGTTATCAGCCCCTTCAAATGATCTATATGGCTATGTACCCCGCCATCACTCAAGAGACCTAGATAATGAACAGGTTTGTTATTATGGTTCGCGTAGGCAAATGCATCCTTCAGTGCCGGTTCATCCTTAAGGGAATTCTCCTTTACTGCCAAATTGATTTTTGCAAGGTCTTGATAGACAATCCTACCGGCCCCCAAGTTCATGTGCCCTACCTCGCTGTTGCCCATTTGTCCTTCTGGAAGCCCTACGTTCATGCCGTCCGTAAGTAAATTGGCATTGGGGTATTTCTTGTACAAACTGTCAATAAAAGGCGTGTTGGCCTTGTCAACTGCAGAAACGTTGGGATCTGGGGATTTTCCCCATCCGTCCAATATCATTAATATAACTTTCTTGTTCATCCTTGGGTCGTAAAATAGTGTTCGTCAAAAATAATAGGATTCCCTAAGTATAACTAATACATCTAGACTCTTTTTAAACCATAATATGAATTTGTCAAAAGTCTCCAATCTAAATTATGGCTATTGTTAAAATTTAGTTATATAAGTGTTAATCCTGTAACATATGCTCATAAGGCCCGTCTATAATTATATAAGAACAATCTATTCATCAATTAAAATTCATTCATCATGAAAAAAACAATCCTAACGTTGTCCATGGCGGCTTTGTTCATGGGCACGGGTCTTATGGCCAACGAAACATCCATCAAAAATCACAGCGTCTTGGAGAGCGGCAAAACGAGCTATGATATTAGTTCTTTTTGCAAGGCTGTCATGCAGGGCGATATTGAAACGGTAGCGCGAATGATAGAATTAGGGGAAGACATCAACAAAAAATCCTTGGGTATGACACCTGCCATGTTTGCGGCGCGCTATAATAGGGCTGAAGTGCTCCAATTGCTCATTGACCATGGTGCAGACTTGAAAATTAAGAGTAAACAAGGTTTTTCGGTAAGTAAATATGCCGAACTCTCAAATGCCTCCGATGCACTCGCTGTTTTGGAAAGCGCTATGGGCAGTTAAGATTTTAGAAACCATCAATCAAAAGACGAAAGGCCCATTCCGGATTTTGAAGGAGTAGGCCTTTTTTTAGGTTGTTTGATGTTGGATAGTCCTTCAGGCCGGTCCAATGGAAATTAGGAGGACTTACAGCAACATTTTCCTGGTTGGGAATTCTGAGCGGGAAAGCACTGTTAAGGAAAAGCGGGTCTTTGTTAATCTTTTATTATTGTTTTCTTAAAATATAAAATTCCTAATATAGGATACTTAATTTTACGGATATAATAAAATTGTATAATAATTTAATAGTCTAATTATGAAAAAAATAATATTACTAACTGTTTCTCTAGGGGTTTTGAGTTTTTCAAGCTCCTATGCAAACGTCAATTTAGAAGCCATTACCAATCATGAAATCGTAGCGCCTATGAACGATAATATCAATTCACTATGCAAAGCGGCCATGCAAGGGGACGTGGACAAAGTTAGAAGTTTGCTCGCCACTGGTGAAAGTGTAAACGAAAAGTCCTTGGGAATGACTCCTGCTATGTATGCGGCAAGGTACAACAAGGCCGAAGTTTTAAAAGTATTATTACTGAATCAGGCCAATTTGAACATCAAGAGCGACCAAGGCTATACGGTAAAGGAGTATGCTGAAATGTCCAAGGCCACTGAAGTTTTGAAAGTCTTGGATTCCAATTCTTAATTTTTTAGGGTGTTTATTTGAATTAGAAAAAAAGCCCATCGATTTCGATGGGCTTTTTTATTTAAAATGTACGCTCTATAGTGTTCAAGTAAAAGAGCAACCATTAAAATTCAAAACCGTTCAATGCCCTATGCATGAAAGCATATACGGCCATAAATAACATCAAGGCGCAAAACACGGAGTAGACCTTTAAGATCACCACCAATATTTCCGGTTTGCAATTTTCAAATGCGCCAACATAAAGATTCTTAAAGTGTGTCAGTGTTCCCATTATAGTGTCTTGTTTAGATACCAAAAACCTTTGGCATACATTACTAAATCAAAGCTATAAGGGTCAAATTTTAGTAGTTAAAGCGATTCGGGAGTCATAAATATAGTAAAAAGGATAGGGCAATGAGTATATAAATCCGATTATACGCAAAATTTAACGTTTAACCTTCGTTCCTATATTTTTCAATGGCTTCCCTAATTTTTTCTATCCTATTTTCTGGGTCTGGATGCGTGCTTTGAAATTCCGGAACGCGGTTTGGACCGGCGGCCGCCTTCAGTATTTCCATGACCTTGATCATTTCATTGGGGTCATAACCTGATTGTATCATAAATAATACGCCCAGTTCGTCACTTTCCAATTCATCATCCCTTCCATTGGTAAGCAGGGTATTTTGCCCTATGCTGCCCACAATATCGCCCATATCAGCACCAACGGAAGCACCCATGGTGACGGTTTGCCAGAAGGTACTTTCCGCTATTCTTTCCGCGGAATGTCTGCCAATGACATGCCCTATTTCATGGCCCAAGACCCCGGCAAGCTGGGCCTCGTTCAATTGGGAAAAAAGGGCGTAGGTAATGAAACACTGTCCACCCGGCAAGGCGAAGGCGTTTATGGTCCGGTCATCGGCCAATAGGTGAAAGTCGTATTTATAAGGGGTTTCCTTGGCAATGCTGCTGCTTACCAACCGGTTGCCAACGGCATCCACAAAGGCCTGTAATTTTTCATCGGGGTAGAGCCCACCGTGCTGTTGGGCCATCTCGGGCGCACTTTGCAATCCAATGGCGATTTCCTGCTCCGGGGACATGTTGATGGTTTGGGAACGCCCTGTATATGGGTTTTCCTCCTTATTGTTGCATTTTTGTATAAATGCAAAGGCCACTATGGCCAAACCGATAAAGATTCGGATTTTCCAACTTCCTCTTCTCATGATGTTAGTGTTCTATAGTAGAACCTAAGATACAAAAGAGTTACAGAAGTGCCCTATTTATGTCTAAAATATTGTTTTGGATGTAACTACGTAGGAAGGCCCGTGTAAAATTTTCGGCGCCAAAAAAATCCTCTTTTTCTAGTAGGGCCACTATGTTGATTCCTCTATAAGCTTCCAACATGGGAATGGACAAGGGGGCATAGCTATAATGCCATGGTTCGTATTTGAATCCCCTTCTTTTTGGGTCGTCCGTATAGACCAAGTAATAACCGTAGGTTTCTGAATGCTCGTCCATCCATAACTTAAAGTCCTCATAAGGACCGCCGTTACCATATTTTTCCGGATCGAGCACATCGCCGTCCACCTTTCTATAGCCGTCTATAATATCGGCATCCGTGCCCCAATGATGCCTGCTGGTTCCTGGAATGGTGGAATATTCGATTATTTTTTCAACCGCAGCCATGGGTTCCATACCTTCATCGGTGTAGGTAATGTACTTGCGTTCAAAAATGCCTTCCTGTCTGCTGAAATCCCGGAAACTGGAAACAATTTTAAGGTCGATACCATCTGAATAGGCCGCCTTTTTCATTTCCAAAAATGCGTCGTGCGCTTCTTTTCGAAGGTTGATGTCCTTACCAAAAAGTTCGATATTCGCCTTTCCCATCAATTCCGCTGTGGAATAGCCCATGTCCTGCATGATAAGGTTTGGAAGCAAGGAAAGCCCCAAGGCCGCTCCGCTACTTTTTTGGATAAAGGATCTTCTCTTCATTTTTTGTTTTTTTCCGATGGGTTAAGGATACCCACTAAAATTACTTAAAAATAGTGTGCGGACCGATTTTCATCGAACAACGCAATAAATACATAACGTTCTATAACCCCGAAATATTACCCATTATCAGAATCTAATTGTGCGCCAGGTAATGGGATAAAACCTATCTAGCCAGGTAAAGAAAACCTTGGTACTTTAAACCAAGGTCCAACATGTCTATCGTATAAAAATAGACACCTACAGGTAGACCATCTTCCCGACCGAAGACTATGTTGCCAACATTGGAAAAACCGTCAAATTCATCCACGTAGTTCGCCTGTTCGAAAACTTTTAGCCCAAAACGGTCGTAGATCCGCACCATGTTGTTGGGCGATTCCGCCAACTCCTCCACAAAAAAGCGGTCGTTGATACCGTCACCGTTGGGCGAAACAAAAAAGTTGTCCAAGGTAAGCACCTCTTTTTCCAAAGGTTCAAAAGGTATTTGGGACACCCCTAGGGTGACGATTTCATAATCGTTGGGAACAAAGGTGGCCGAAGTTGTAAACCCCTGTTCCAAATCGCCCGTAACAAAAGTGGCCTCCAAGTTGATCCACCTTTGGGACACTTTGCTCCACCCCACGGGAATGATGGTGGTGGCATCATCGGTTAGGTTGGCCATGTTGCTGTCCCTGTTCCATGAAATGGATATGGTGGAGGGAACACTGCCCTCCAAGCGCCAAAATTCCATATTGGAAACGGCGGCAATGTCTACGTCCAAGGTCTCAATGTTGAAGTTGCCCGGTATGACCGACTGTGTACCCGGGTTCTGGAAAAAATAAGCACACTTGGCAAAGGGATTTACGCTTTCAGAATTCAAGGTCAGGGGCCGCAAGGCGTCGTTGCTCCCCACGGGAAACATAAAATCCTGTTTGTTGGTGATGGCCGCATAGCCGTTTATTTTTTGAAGGTTGCCCTCCCCGTTGTAAAAGGCATCGGCCAAAAAGTTATAGTACACGGCCGGGTTCGTCTTTGGGGTAAACACATCCCCGAAAATGAAATTGGTGTTGTTGCCAGTATCCAAACCCAAAGTGAGAATAAGGTCATTTTCTACCGCTACCTCCACATCAAAGAACAGCGGCACCACAGTGCCAAAGACCGAGACGTTATCCCCGTAAAAACCCACAAGTCCGCGGTTTTCATCAAAGGGAGCCTCATTGATGAGGTCTGTATGAAAACCCAGATTGCCCCCGTCATGGATGCGGAGGTTCCCGATATTGTACAGGGCGGTTTGGGCAGAAAGTCCTCCCAACCCAAAAAGTACCGATATGAAAACAAGGATTCTCATGGGTTATTCTTTTTTGGAGAGCATTTTTTTGATGGCCTCCACTTGGATTTTTAACGCTTCCAATTCCTTGGAAAGTGCTTGGTTTTCCTCCTGTAAGGTTTCAATTTTCTTTTCTTGTTCTATGGTATGGAGGAAGAGTTCTTCTATTTTTTCAAGGTTTTGAAGGTTGGAAGTTCCCAAATCCCAAATACCATCCTTTCTAACTTCTTCTGCCGATTTAATACCTGGCAAGTGATGATTCTTCCTTAAAAATTCTTCAATTTCATTTAAGGTAATGAAATTATAAGATGGATCAATTATTGAAAAACCTTTAAAATATTTTTCAAATACATAATCTGGATGCTGATCAACTGCTCCTTTGAAAAAAGAACCAGCCCCTGCAGCCACAAAATTACCAGCTCCGGTTGTTTGAATGTTACTAGTTGTAGTTATTATATTTCCTCCAAAATCAGGATTGATTTTCGAACCATCTATGGCTGCACCAGGAGCTATATCTTCATTTATTATGGTTCCATTTAAAATCTTAGCAGTTTCGACGGAGTCATCAGCTAAATCATCCGCGTTAATACTAGAATCAATTATTCTTGCGGAATTTATAGAATTGTTTGCGATGCTCAATGGTGTGCCAGTCTGTCCATCTCCATCGAGTGTGGCATCTGAGATTACCGCACCTGCGGTCGGTGCCGCCCATGTGGCGACTCCACCTGCTGTGGTCAATACCTCCCCGTCTGCACCGGGAGCGATTTTGGCCTCTGTGACATTGGCGTCCAGAATGTTGGCTGTTTCAATGGCGTTTGCTGCGATGTCAGCGTTTGCGATAGTGCCATCTAGAATTTGGCCCGTTGTGATTCCTCCTATTGGCACTGAAAGGTCGGTTGCGTTGCCGTCCCCGGTAATCGTGGTTCCGTCCGTGGACACGGCACCTGCCGTTGGTGCGGCCCAAGTGGCGACACCCCCTACCGTGGTAAGTACATCCCCGTCCGCGCCGGGAGCGATTTTGGCCTCGGTGACATTGGCGTCAAGGATATTGGCCGTTTCGATGGCGTTCGCTGCGATATCGGCGTTGGCGATTGTCCCATCCACTATTCTTGCCGAGGTTATGGAGTTGTCGGCAATGCTCAAGGGTGTGCCGGTCTGTCCATTTCCATCGAGTGTGGCATCTGAGATTACTACACCTGCGGTCGGTGCCGCCCATGTAGCGACTCCACCTGCTGTCGTCAATACCTCCCCGTCGTCCCCTGGCGCAATCTTGCCCTCGGTAACGTTTGAGTCAAGGATATTGGCCGTTTCAATGGCATTCGCTGCGATGTCTGCGTTTATGATTGTCCCGTCGACTATTCTTGCCGAGGTTATTGAATTGTTTGCGATGCTCAATGGTGTGCCAGTCTGTCCATCTCCATCGAGTGTGGCATCTGAGATTACCGCACCTGCGGTCGGTGCCGCCCATGTGGCGACTCCACCTGCTGTGGTCAATACCTCCCCGTCTGCACCGGGAGCGATTTTGGCCTCTGTGACATTGGCGTCCAGAATGTTGGCTGTTTCAATGGCGTTTGCAGCGATATCTTCGTTGGCGATTGTGCCATCCGCTATCCTTGCAGAATTTATTGAATTGTCCGCGATACTAAGAGGCGTTCCAGTTTGCCCATCGCCTGTAAGCGTAGCGTCAGTATTTACGGTTCCTCCAGTGGGAGCATCAATCCAGTCCGTTTGTGTACCTGTTGAAGATAATATTTGGCCCGGCGTTCCGGCATCACCATCTTTATCCAAAAGCAGGTTGTCCAAGGTTAGACTTTGAAATATAGTAACGTTCGTATTGCCTCCATCTTCCTCCATTCTTAATGCTTCAACTCCACCAACAGCAAAACCAATTTCATCAGCTGCGGGTCTGTAAAGTCCAGTATCATTATTAGTGTCCCCGGAAAATGTGTAGGCTGGATTAGCAAGTGTACCATCGGCTGAGTTAACTCCTTCAACTCTTATTTCTCCAGCAACGTGAAATTTGTTTTGAGGAGGATTGGCACCATTTCCAATCCCAACATTTCCTAGCCCGGTAAAGATCAAATTTTGACTATTAAGATCGTATGTTCTGTCTTCAGCAGCTTGCGTTAGATTTGAGTTGCCTAAATTGTTACCGTTTTGTATAGTTGAAATCTGGTTGTCTACATAAGTCTTTACGGCTTGTTCAGTTGGAAATTCTATATCTGAATTATCAGACAGAGTACCATCAGTTGATTTATTTGCGGCGTCCTCCTTACCCAATAGACTAGTGTTTATTGTTGCAATAGCTGCTGTATTTGCCGTTAGAGCTGTAGTTATTGGAGTATCATTATACACAGCACCCCCATCCAAACCTGTTGTGATGGCATTAGGTGTATCAGTACTTACAATATTAATCGATGCTAATTCTGTTTCTGTAACAAAATTTGCATCAAGGTCTAAACTACCATTGAAGCCACCATTTGAACCTGTTACATCAAATCCTATAGCAGTGGGCGTTATTGCCGTAACAACTCCGTCAGCACCTCCGGCTCCTAGAATGGTGGCTATTCTTGTCTCAACGTAATTTTGGGTTGCCGCATCTTGAGGGTCAGTGGGGTCCAATAAATCATTTATTTGATTATTTCCTGCACTCGTTCCATTTCCCAATACATCTGCCAAATCTTGGGCGCCTCCTAAATTCGCATCCACATAGCCTCTGGTAGCTGCTGAGGTAGGATCGGTGGAATTATCCAAACCGATTATGGCGTTTCCACCTGCATTATTTCCTTGAGTTAAGACTTGTGCCAAATTTTGTTCGTCAAGATCCGTTTTTATGTATCCTAAAGCTGTTATATCGGCATCGGTCAATTGGGTATTTGTATCTATATCGGTCAAGGGAACTGCTAGTGTTCCTGCAATATCAGATATTCGTAACTCCCCCCCTGCGACTTCAAAAGTCAAGTTTTGCTCATTTATAGGGTCGCTTCCTCCGGAAGTAACTATATCCGCAATTTCGGTATCTACATACACTTTGACCGCATTTTGAGTTGGATATAAAGTGGTGGAATTTCCAAGTGTAGTTTCATTGGATTTATTCGATACATCTTCTTTTAAGGCTAAACCTGTACTTAAGCTAACATCGGTAGCAAAATCACTAAGGTCAGCTGTAGTAGGGTTTCCATTTTCAATGTTAATTGTCAATTCTTCATTTAGTAATGTGGCTGTGCCTAAATCCTGCTCATCCGTTCCGCTATTGCTTAAATTACTAAGATTGACAGTTTCTGTTCCTCCATCTTCCAATGTAAGCGTTATAATATTATTGACAGGATCAAAACTAAACACTTCAATTTCCTGATCATCTGACCCCACCAGAGCTTCCAAATTGATACTGTTGCTCCCTAAGCCCGTCCCAGGCACAATGGCCAAGGTATTGGTATCCTTGTCAAAACTAAGCTCATAAACGTCGTTCTGGTCCTGCCACAATACCACCCCGTTAATATCGGTAGCGAGCACGTGATTGGGAACGCTGGAAGCAATGTCCCTTGGTAAAATGGTACGATCTATGATGGCATCAGAATCCACGGATTCCGTGGCCAGTTCATCCGGGCCAACAGCCGCATCCCCCAGTTTGTTCCTTCCAATGGAGTTATCCTGTATGTCTACACCGTTGATGCCGCCATCCGCAATTTGTTCCGTACGTATACTATTGGTGGCTACTTCCAGATTGTAGTTGCCTTGGGTTTGGGTAATGGCGATGGTGCTTCTAAGGTTTTCAATGGGATCGTTCGTAAGGGTAAAGCTTACGGCATCGCAGAGATTTACCCATTGGGCACCATCAAAATAGTGGATACATTCCGTATCCGTATTGTACACTATACCCCCGCGCTGTGGGGCAATGGCCTCCATTTGTTCAGTAGACACCTTGGAAATGACCAATACCCTAGAATTGCTTTCCAGTTCCAACAAGGAGCCTGGGTCAATGTTCTGGGGATTGTCACCAATTTTAATCTGTGCAAAGGCTGCCATGGTTGCCATGCACAAAACAAAGGAGAGTATTAAGAGACGTTTCATATAGTGCTATTTGACTTGAAAATAGTGGGAAAACAAAAATAGGATTATCTATAGGCCAAACCTTTTTTTAGCGTTAAAATGATAGCTCTTTAGGACAAAATGTATGTTAAATCGGTTGAAATGAGTGTAGTAAACTCTTAGAGTGCACCATCTTGAATACGTGTTTTGAAGTACGTACAAGAAATTAACAAAAGTTTATTTGTCGGATTTTTTTTAAAATCGGTACATGTACGTACTTTATCTTCACTAAATAGGACTTGCCTATCTTTGTCAAGTTCATACAAATACATTATGGCCAAGAACTTACTAGCATCGGTTTTGTTTCTTTTCACCTTTTTTTTGTACGCCCAGGATGATGGGAGAAGACTTATTTACGGACATGTTTTGTATAAAAACGTGGATGTTCCCAACGAATATGTGATCAACTCTACCAGCGAAGAGGCCACGGAGACGGATGAGGACGGCGAGTTTGCCATTCGCGTAAAGGAAGGGGACGAGCTTGTATTTACGGCCGTGAACTACCAATACCAGATAGTGAAAATTACGCCAGAAATCCTGGAGAAAAACAGGATAATCGTATCGGTAAACGAGAAGATTACAGAATTGGACGAAGTGGTCGTCACCCCCGAAAACGAGGAGCGCTTTTTGCAATTGCGGAACGAGGAGTTCAAAGAGGTGGAATATGAAATTGACAGGGGCACGGAAGTTGAAAATATCGCCCTTTCCCAAACGGACCGTGGCATGCAGGACGGACTTAACTTTGTGAACATCTTTAAGGCCATCTTCAAGGCCAAGGCAGATGCCCCGGACGAAGGTCCGCAGGTAGCGGTAAGCGATGTCCTTAGAAGGGTTTATGACAATCGTTTTTTTATAGAGGACCTTCAATTGCAACAAAGCCAGATAGAACCTTTTTTGACCTATTGCGACCAAAAATTACCGGCAAGGTCCCTGTTACGTAAAGAGAATGAATTTCAATTGATCGATTCCCTGGTGAATCTGAGTAAATCTTTCCGAGAAACCTTGAATGAGGAGTAAATTCCTTTTATGCTTCATTTTTCCCGTTTTGGTTTTTTCGCAAACCGGGAAAACCAAAAATTTAGAAGGTAGGGTCACAAGCAAGGACGGTGACGTGGCGGCTACCCATGTGTTGAACATCACCACACAAAAGGCCGGTATTACGGATATCAATGGCTTTTTTAGTATTCCGGTGCACTTGAACGATACCCTGATTTTTTCGGCCGTGCAGTTCAAGAAAAAGCACATTGTGGTCACGCCCGCCATTTTTGCAAGCTCAACCATTGAAGTGCCCTTGGACGAGGCCTTGGAAGAATTGGACGAGGTGGTCGTCACCCCGTATAACCTATCCGGGGATATTTCCAAGGACCTGAAAATTTTAAATACGGAGCCCGTAGTAACCGCTTCCACCTTGGGACTGCCAAACGCTTACGTAAAGGTTCCTACCAAGGCGGAGCGGGAATTGTACGAGGCCACCTCGGGAAGCATTGGTATACCTTTGAACCCCATTTTGAATGGAATATCCGGAAGGACCAAAATGCTGAAAAAGCGGGTAGCGCGCGATAATTTGTATGACCGGACAGGACGAGTCCGTGAATTTTATGCGGATTCGCTCTACCAAACGGAACTGAAAATTCCCAAGGAAAGGACCGATGACTTTTTCTATTTTTGTGAGGTGGATTCCGCCTTTCAAGCGGTGGTGGATACCCATGACCTGATTCGGATTTGGGAATATCTTGAGCGGAGAAGTTTGGTTTATAGAAAGAACAATGGATTGGACTAGCAGGATTATTGGCATATCGTTTGTACAGGAATGACTAAATAAAAAAAATGAAACATCTAAAAAAGGGGCTGTTCCTGGTACTGTTGCTCTTGTTCGCCTTTACGGCGGCTCATAAATTTTATATTAGCGTCACCAACGTTGGTTATTCGGAAAAGGAGGATGCCCTACAAATCATAACCCGTGTTTTTTTGGACGATATGAACGCAGTTTTGAAAGAGCGATACGGGATTGCTTCAAAATTGGGTACTAAATCGGAGTCCGAATTGGACCTAGAGTATTTGGAAAAATATCTGCGTTCCAAATTTATCGTTGAAATAGATGGCAAAAAGGTAGATTATACCTTTTTGGGCAAGAAGTATGATACGGATATGGTCATCTGTTATATAGAGGTCCCCAAAATCAACCTCCCGGAAGTTTCCAGCATTGCTATTACCAATGAGGTGCTAACGGATTTGTTCGATGATCAACAAAACGTGGTCCACTTTAAGATCAAAGGCCAAAAAAAGAGTTTTGTCCTCGTGAAATCCGATACTAAAGGAATGTTAAATTTGTAACGTACGTTAAGAAATTCTTTAAAAAACTTTAATTTCCCGCGCACTAAAATGAACATTAAAATGAGAATATTCAAGCACACTTTTGCCTCGCTTTTATTTTTTGTGGGTGCTATATCCTTTGCACAGGAGGAAGCACAACAGAAAAGGGAGCCAGGCCACTACAATCAGAGCAAATTCAAGCAATTGTATGAGGAATTTGCGACCCCTAATACCTATCGCTCGGCATCGGGTGCACCTGGTCCGGATTATTATCAGCAACAGGCGGATTATGTAATGGATATTACCTTGGACGATAAGAATGCCAAGATTTTTGGCGAGGAAACTATCACCTATACCAATAACTCTCCGGATGATTTGGAGTATTTATGGTTGCAGTTGGACCAGAATGTACGTGCCAAGGATTCAAAGGCACCTTTGAGAAACGGTGGGGGCGTACCCTTGGCAGAGCAACCGGATGGTTTTGCCTCGAAATATATGGGAGAGCCTTTTGACGGTGGTTTCAATATCGATTATGTGAAGGATGCTTCTGGAAAAGCATTGCCATATACCATCAATTTTACAATGATGCGCGTGGATATTCCAACACCATTAAAAAGTGGAGAGCAATATACCTTTTCCGTTAAGTGGAACTACAACATTCCAGACCATACCGTTAACCGTGCTCGTTCAGGCTATGAATATTTTCCAAAGGATGGTAATCGTGCCTATGTAATTGCCCAGTTTTTTCCAAGAATGGCCGTATATAGTGATGTGGAGGGATGGCAGAACCATCAGTTCTGGGGTAGTGGCGAATTCGCCCTTACCTTTGGGAATTATGAGGTAGATATTACCGTACCCGCAGATCATATTCTGGACGGTACCGGAGTACTCCAGAATCGAAAGGAGGTCTATTCCAAAGAAATGATGCAGCGTTATGAGAAGGCAACAAAATCCTATGATAAGCCCGTAATCATTGTAACACAGGAAGAGGTGGAAGCCGCAGAAAAGGGCTTTTCAAATAAGACTAAGACATGGAAGCTTAAGGCTGAAAACGTTCGTGACTTCGCTTTTGCAACTTCCCGAAAGTTCATTTTGGATATGCAAGCTGTCAAAATAGGAAATAGGGACGTGATGGCGGTTTCCATGTATCCAAAGGAGGGAAACCCGTTATGGGAGGATTATTCCACCAAGGTGGTTGCCCATACGTTGAGGTCTTATTCCGCACACACGTTTGATTATCCCTATCCCAAGGCCATCTCCGTTCATGCTAAGAATCAAGGAATGGAGTATCCCATGATTTGCTGGAACTACGGTAGGCCCAATGAGGACGGTACCTATTCGGATAGGGTGAAATACGGGATGATGAGCGTAATTATCCATGAGGTAGGACATAACTTTTTCCCCATGATCGTGAACTCCGATGAGCGTCAGTGGGGCTGGATGGACGAAGGTCTTGATACATTTATGCAGTACATGGCAGAACAGGAATTTGGGGAAGCGTTTCCTGAAGCCATCGCTCCCAACGATAAATACCCTTCTAGAAGGGGCGACCCGGCGAAGATAGTTCCTTATATGAGTGGGGACCAAAGTACCATTTCGCCCATCATGTCCAATCCGGAGAACGTATACCAGTTAGGTCCAAATGCCTATGCAAAACCAGCTACAGCGTTGAATATCCTGAGGGAAACCGTGATGGGAAGGGAATTGTTCGACCATGCTTTCAAGACCTACGCCCAAAGATGGATGTTCAAGCACCCAACCCCAGAGGATTTCTTCAGGACGATGGAAGATGCCTCCGCCGTGGACTTGGATTATTTTTGGAGAGGATGGTTTTATACCACGGATTATGTGGACATTGGTGTAAAAGGTATCAAGAAATACTACGTGACGGACAAACCCACCAAGAAAATGCAGGAATATATGGCCGCCCGCAACATCACGGAGGCAGATTTGCCACCCATGGTTTATCTGGCCGAAGAAGACAGCGAGGACTTTGACCCTAATCTGAAAGGAAAATCGCCCTCCGAAAGTTCGCAAACACTCAAGGAATTTATGATGGACAATATGACCGCTGAAGAAAGGGCGGCCGTGAAAGAGCCAAAATATTTTTATGAGATTACCTATGATAAGCCAGGAGGCATCCCCATGCCCTTGATCGTGGAGTATACCTATGCCGATGGTACTACACAAAACATCACCTATCCTGCGGAAATCTGGAGAAAGAACGATGACGAGGTGAGCATTGTAGTTTCTTCTTCTACAGAGTTAACTGGTATCGTTGTGGATCCAAAAATGGAAACAGCGGATATAGACACTACCAACAATTCTTGGCCTAAAAAAGAGGAACAAAACGACTTTGACAAGTTCAAGGAAAACATCAAAGGAAAATAATCAAGATTTATTTTGAAAAAGCCCTGTTAAAGAACAGGGCTTTTTTATTGCGCATCCAAACTTGATTATATTTGTAGTATGATTTCAATACATTTTTTATTCATAAGTGGTGCCGAAATATTCTTCATCCTATTTATAGTGGTGATGGTTTTTGGGGCAGATAAAATTCCTGGTATCGCCAAGGGATTGGGTAAGGGCATGAGACAATTGAGAGATGCCACGGATGATATCAAAAGGGAAATACAGCGCAGTGCCGATAAGCAGGGAATAGACACCAGTGTCATCACGGATATTCAAAAGGATATCGATGATGTAAAGAGTAGTATAGATTCCGGTATCACCAAAGACATTAAAAAGGAGTTTGGTGAGGTTGGCAAGAAAATAGGGGATATATCCGGTACCATTAAAAGAAAGTAAGGAAACCTAATTATGTGGGACCTACTTTTGGAATGGGACCAGAAAATTTTGATATTCTTCAATAATCTGGGTGCGGACCCATACGATACTTTCTGGCAAACCGTCACGAAATATCCACCTTGGATTCCTCTTTTCTTACTCTTTTTAACTTTGATCCTTAAATCAAGACCTTGGAGGGAAGCACTAGGATTGTTATTCGTTCTTGGCATCATGGTTTTGTTCGTGGAGACCTTTTCCAACCTGACCAAATTGTTTTTTGAACGGTTACGGCCCAATAATGATGAAGCAATCAAATCCCTCATACGGGTTTTGGCAAACCCTTCGAGCTATAGTTTTTTTTCTGGACATGCGGCTATGTCCTTTTCGGTGACAACTTTCCTTTATTTTTCTTTGAGGCAACGTTTCCGGTGGATTTGGATATGCTACATATGGCCACTCTTTTTTATTGCAAGCCGTATCTATTTGGGGGTACACTATCCCTCAGATATCCTCGTGGGGGCCTTGTTTGGACTACTTTCGGCTTGGATATTCCAGGCATTACATTCAAACCTTATTTTACCCTACTTAAAGTCAAACCGTCCCTAATGGGCAATAATACGGTATCCAGTTTAGGGTGGTTACTCAATTTTTTGTTGTAATCCAATAAAACTTTAGTGGCTTTGTCATTTTTATCCAAGGGCTCCACGACCTTGCCGGACCACAACACATTATCAGATAGAATAACACTTCCAGCCCTTGTTTTGGGAAGCACTGCCTCCAAATAGTTGTCGTACTGTTTTTTCTCGGCATCGATGAATACCAGATCGAACGTAAAATCCAGATGGGGAATAATGTCAAGGGCATCCCCAACATGCTGGTGTATATGTTCCCCATAGCCACTTTTATCGAAATAAGTACGCTGCATATCCTGTAATTCCGGATTGATGTCAATGGTATGCAACGCGCCGTCGGCCCGCAGTCCTTCGGCCAGACATATTGCGGAATATCCCGTGTAGGTACCTATTTCTAGAATAAATTTGGGATTTATAATTTTAGATAGAACGCTTAGTACCCTTCCCTGAAAACGGCCCGTCAACATTCTTGGCTGAATAACTTTGAGGTGGGTTTCCCGGGTAAGTTCCTTTAGAACTTCAGGTTCTTCTTGGGAGTGTTCGGTCAAGTAATCTTCCAGTACCTGCGATAAAAAATGCATGAAAATCTTTTTACAAAAATAGCTTTTTAAGCATTATTTTTAAATGATGGAAAATGGTAACATGGATAACGGAATTGAAATTCGGGAAGCGGTAATCGAGGACCTGCCCATACTTTTAAAATTTGAACAGGAAATCATTTTGGCGGAACGTCCCATGGATCCAACCATTCGAAAGGGCAAAGTCAACTATTACGATCTTGCGGGGTTGATAACTTCCGATAATGCCCAAGTGCTCGTCGTCTGTTCCGGAACACAGGTAGTTGCCAGTGGATACGCCCTTATCAAAGAGGCCCGCCATTACTTGGACCATACGCATTATGGTTATTTGGGTTTTATGTACACCCTTCCCGAATTTAGGGGCAAGGGTGTCAACGGGAAAATTATCGAGGGGCTTAAAAGTTGGGTATTGTCCAAGGGACTTACCGAAATTAGGTTAACCGTCTACGACGATAATGAACCGGCCTTATCGGCCTATGAAAAAGTGGGTTTCAAAAAGCATATCGTGGAAATGCGGTTAGCGAATGATCCTAAGTCTTAAATCTGATCGTGCCCATGGTTTTCCTTTGTTCGTATATAACTACTTTTACAAGATGGAAACGATTTACAATCTTGGGTTTCCACCTTTTCTTGCAAATCCAATTACACCCAATTTAAGGAAGGGTTTATTATTATAAAAATTGAAGTATGGAGTTTAGAAACACCTTGGAATTTTCCCAAGAAATGGATAAAAATGATGCGTTGGCCAAGTATCGGGAAGAGTTTGTCTATCCAAAAGTAAATGGCCAAGAGGTCATTTATTTTACGGGAAATTCCCTAGGGCTCCAGCCAAAAAGGGCAAAAGCTTTTGTGGATAATATCATGACGGACTGGGCCGAGTTGGGCGTAGAGGGCCATTTTTATGCCGATAAGCCTTGGTGGGACTATCACGAACGTTTAATTCCCCCGTTGGCAAAAGTTGTAGGCGCAAAACCCGAAGAGGTTACTGTTATGAACACCTTGAGCGTAAACCTACACTTTCTCATGGTATCGTTCTATACCCCAACAAAAAATAGATATAAAATACTCTGCGAGGAAAAGGCTTTCCCCAGCGATCAATACATGCTTCAAAGTCAGGTGCGCTTTCACGGTTTTGATGTAGAAGATGCCATTGTTGAGGTAAAAAAGCGGGATGGCGAGCATTTTTGGCGGACCGAGGATATTCTGGCCAAAATCGATGAAGTAGGGGACGAGCTCGCCTTGGTGCTCATTGGAGGGGTCAATTATTACAACGGTCAGGTGATGGACATGGAGGCGATTACCAAGGCCGGAAAAAAAGTAGGTGCCAATGTTGGCTGGGATTTGGCGCATGCCGTAGGAAATGTGGAACTCAAACTGCATGATTGGAATGCCGATTTTGCCGCATGGTGTAGTTATAAGTATATGAACAGCGGTCCGGGAAATGCATCGGGGATATTTATTCACGAAAGATATTTGGACAAGAAAGATATTCCCAGGTTCGAGGGTTGGTGGGGAACCAAAAAGGCGGAGCGGTTTTTAATGAAGCCCCACTTTGAACCCATGCCAAACGCGGATGCTTGGCAGGTTAGTAATCCTGCGGTATTGTCCATGGCGCCTTACCTTGCGTCATTGGAGCTTTTTGAGGAGGTGGGTATGCCCGCCCTGATCGAAAAACAGAAGTCGCTCACGGGATATTTGGAATTTGTGCTGAGGGAAATTGACAAGGAGGTGGATAGTAGTTTTGAAATCATTACCCCAAAGGATAGGGGTTGCCAACTTTCCGTTTTCTTGCACGGTCAAGGCAGGGCCTTGTTTGACTTCCTCATGGAAAATGGGGTGATTGTGGATTGGCGCGAGCCCAATGTGATCCGTTTGGCACCGGCGCCATTTTATTGTTCGTATGAGGATATGTACAGATTTGGACAGATACTCAAGGAGGGCATATTAAAAAACACTTGACAAGTTAGATGAAATCGCTCGGATTGATTTTTTCCAATGCCCGTTACTTTGGACCCTCATGGGTATTTGCAAGTATCAATATCCTTTTTGGGACCTGGGCCATTTATATTCCAACCGTAAAGGAAAACTTGGGTATTGACAAATCCCAGTTGGGAATCGCCATATTTTGCCTATCCTTAGGAGTATTTATAGTATTTCCTTTTGCATCGTCCATTATTAATCGGATTGGGGTAGGAAAGGCCACTTGGTACGGTGTGCTGATCAGTTGTTGCACCGCTATCCTACCGATTTTGAGCCCAAGTTACTATGCGTTGATGGGCAGTCTTTTCTTATTCGGTGCTTCCAACGGGTTTACTGATATATCCATGAATACCCTAGTGACCGAACTGGAGAAAAAGGACAACGCCAAATTCATGTCGGCCTCCCACGGTTTTTTTAGTCTGGGCGGTGTTTTGGCGGGATTGGGAAGTTTTTTGATAGGTCCCTTGGACAATCCTGTTTTACATATGGGCTTGGCTATCGCCCTTGTTTTCATCGTTAATTTGATGTTTTATAAAAATTTTATGAACGAAGTTGCGGCGAACATAGAGAAGGAAACCTTTAGCCTTAAACTTTTTAAACCCTTGCTATTGTTGGGGCTTATTTCCTTTATAGCCATGGGAAGCGAGGGCGCTATTGTGGATTGGAGCGGGCTTTATTTAAAGGAAATAAGTTTGGCCCCTGAAGCCTTGTGGGGCGCCGGATTTTTAGGCTTTCAGGTTACGATGACTTTGGGTCGGTTTTTGGGGGACGGGGTAAGCGCTAGTATGGGTTCTGTAAAAATGGTGGCCCTGGGTACGGTGTTAAGTATTATCGGCTATGCATTGGTATTGACTACTTCCACCTATTTGGCGATTGTGGGATTTGCCATTTGTGGTCTTGGTTTTTCCGCTATGGTCCCGGAGCTATTTCGAATCGGCGGAAACGTAAAGGGTGTGGATTCTTCCAAGGGCGTTTCGTTTATCGCCGGGGCCGGCTATTCCGGGTTTCTATGTGCACCGCCTATTTTGGGTTTTTTGGCCGATAATTATTCCCTCAAAACAAGTTTTATAGTACTGTTGGCAGTGGCTTTGTTTATTCTTGGGGCGACGGCAATCCTTAAAAAGAGGAGGGGGTAGGGGAGAATTTGGGTGGTCCAATAGCCTTAGTTCATGTTGCCTTTCGTCTTTAGCCCAGAAGTTCCCTTACCAATAGTCTGTATAAACTCCTTGATTTCTTCCGTTACTGGAAGCCAGGATTGTTCTTGCCAATAGGCTTCATTATACGGATGTTTCAGCATAAAAATATCCTTATGCTCATTGACGTTGCTTTTTATTTTTTCATTGCCAAAACTTTCCGGGGTGTATAAGGTAATTTCCATTTCATAAACATCTGGTTTTGGATGTTTTTCTGTTTTAACCTCTAAGGAAAACGTACGTTTTGCCCTATGCAGATAATAAAGCCCTTTTTCCACATCTTCCTTAAAGTACATGGAGGAACCACCTTTTAAAACATGGGTATATTTCTCCAAATCTGTTTTAGAAGTTTTTTGAGCCCCTTTGAGAAATAATTCAAAAGATAAGATGGCATTATCCTCTTCATTTATAATGTAGTGCCCAGTGGCGCTACTGCCATCCTCTGTTGGTAGCGAATTGAATTCTACCCTAATTTCTTCACTGTTTTCATAGGGCTTTTCAATAACGTCGAATTCTGGACCCATGGCGTTCAACCGCATGAATTCGCCAAAAATATTGTACAGCGAAGGTAGCTCAAAGTTAACGCCATATACATCCCTAACAATCCCCAATTGCCGCATTTCCGCTAATTGTACCTGATAATCCTTTTTTTCCATTTCCAAACCATTGCCGTAAATGGAGGTTTTACGTAGTAGCGTACCTGTCATATCCTGTAGCCGAACCAGGGTGTCGTTTTTTCTGAGCAACGCCCGTATAAAAAACGTTTCTGTATGCGGGGTCAATAAATAATTGGAATTTATTGAATCCTTGATTTTCTGAAGAATCTTTTTGGCGTTGGTGACCACCACCTCGTCCAAGGCCACTACATTTTTTTCTAGGTAAATAGTATCCTTTAAGGATGCTCTTGTGAGCTCTTTTTTTTCGTACCCGTTTCTAAAAAATAGGATGGTATCCAAGGAGGTTCTTAATAGGAACCTACCATCGGTATTGCTTATGGTGCTATGCTTCCTGTTGAATATATGCACGAATTCCAAGGGGATTTTTTCATCGGCATCCATTATGACACCACCAACTTCCGATTGGCCGTGCACAACCACCCCATATAAACAAAAAGTTAGTAGTAGGTACTTTCCCATGGTCCCCATAATTCAATGGAAATTTTGTTTACTCCACTTCAATCCCCGTGAAGTACAATTGGAAATTGCCTTCCCCCATTTTGTGCATGGTGGCGATGTTGAGGCCATCCATTTTTTTGTAGTCCTCCCAACTGGTTATCATTTTGGGTTCCTCTTGGTTGCCTCTTCTAAAGACCCATTCCTTAATGATATAATCGTCCCCAAAATAAAAGTCATAGGCATCCCCGGGGGTGTAGCCACCTTCGTTTCCGTACACAATTGTCAGTTGTTGCATGGTGTCCTTGCTCATGGGGGCCTGTACAGAGTCGGTAAGCGAGTATTGAAAGCTATTTTGGTCCCAGACCAATTGGTAGGGGGCCAGCATCCAATATTTGTCGTTGATGAAACCGGCATCGGTTTTTGCTATCACACTGTCCATTTCCTTACGGTTGTAACGGAGCGTATCTTCATGGGTCATAAAAACGACATCGTTGGTTTTTGGATGCCATTGCCACGTGCGTTCAAAATGCGACGAATCCCTATCCACATTGAACGTGAATTTGATGCGCTCTATATTTTTCCAATTTTCGTAGCCATTGGCATCGGCTATTTTCTCCAATACGGTTCTTTCTCTTTCAATGGTTTCTTCCTGCTTTTTCTCGTTGTTTTTGCAACTTCCAAGTAAAACCAAAAAAAGCATCGGCACAAATAAGCAATTTTTCATAGTGGGTATCATTTAGGTAACAAGATACTATGAAGTAGTTTATACTTTTTCAAATTGGCTAAAAAATCGCACAAATTCACCCATATTTTATCTTTTTCTCACTTCGTAGCCAGCTATGAAGCTCAAAAAAGCCTTCATTTGGGCACAATGCTTTCTCCCAATAGCTATCGGGATTCGCTTCAATTCAAAAAGTTTAAACCACTTCAATAACGGAAACTTTAACCTATTTTTGTTTTTCATAATATCTTTTTGGAGGTGACCTTCTTACGCAAATTGTGTCTTATCATCGTAGGCAACCAATTCAGGACAGAATTGGGTGCCAACGACCCTTACAAGGATATTACCGATGAAGATCTTGTAATGGAAATAGTGGCTAAGAAGGATTCCATGTTGTTTGGTATCCTTTATGATCGCTATGCCAAAATGGTATACAACAAGTGTTACGGTTTTGCCAAATCACAGAAGGAGGCGGAGGACCTTACGCAGGATGTCTTTTTAATGGTATTCGTAAAATTGGCTTCCTTTAAGGGTAAATCAAAATTTTCAACATGGCTTTATTCCTTCACGTACAATTTTTGTGTTAATTATGTCAATAGGGATAAAGGAAGAAAAATAAGTGAGAAATCCAATGAAATAAGTGAAGAGGAATACAGATTGTCCCAAGAAGTGACGGATGAACATTTATTGGAATTGCAAGTAGAGAAACTGAAAAAAGCCTTGGAAATGATTCCCGGGGAGGACAAGACTATCTTAATGCTAAAATACCAGGATGGTGTTTCCATTTCGGAATTGGAATCTACCCTGGAATTAGGTACGAGTGCCGTAAAAATGAGATTAAAAAGAGCCAAAGCTAAAGTGATAGAAGCTTATAATACGTTACCCTAATGTTTGAGCAGGATCAAAATCCATTTAAGCGAATGCAGGGAGACCTTAAGGACGTCCCTCAAGAGTTACGTCAGAAGGTGATGAACGACGTGGCCATGGCCAAACTAATTATGGAAATGGCAACTCTTTTTACTTCCAACTATGGCAGTCTTATAGAAAGCTTATTAAAAACCAAGAAAACTAAATAACTGAACTATGAAAACACTTAATGAACTTAAAGATACCTTGTCGGACAGTTTTGGTAGTTTACTCAAGTCCGCCGCTGAAATGATACCCCAAATCGTGGTGGGAATTATAGGCTTGATTGTAGCTTGGTTGATTATCAAAATCATTCTTTTCATCCTGAAACGGGTTCTGAAAGCGGCCAAGATTGATGTGCTATCCCAGCGCGTCGCCGATGCAAAATTGTTTGGGGACAGGCAACTTAAAATCGATTTGCTCAAGGTAACCTTATCCGCTACAAAAATTCTTTTGATTTTAATGTTTACGGTGGTACTTGCCCAGATGTTAAAATTGAATGCCATTTCCGATGCCATTTATTCCCTATTGGGCTATTTGCCAACCTTTATTAGCGCGTTGTTAATACTTATAGGGGGGCTTTATTTGGCCACGGTAATAAAACAGGCAACGTTAAAACTATTTGAATCTATGGGTGTGGGTGGATCTAAAATGGTAAGTGGCACCCTTTTTTATTTGATCACTTTTTTTGTTTCAATAACCGCTTTGAACCAGGCCGGTGTTGAGACCCAGATCATAACCAGTAATTTTACCTTGGTTTTAGGCGCCTTTTTATTGGCGTTCGCCCTGGCTTTGGGTCTTGGTGCCAGAGAGGTCGTTGGCGATCTTCTACGCACTTTCTACTCAAGAAAAATATACGAGGTAGGGGACCAGGTCAAAATTGGTAAAATTGAGGGAAAGGTAGAAGCCATTGACAACATTTCCATGGTCGTGAAGACCAAATCGGGCAAGTTGGTCGTACCCATCAAGAAAATTGTGGAAAGTACCGTGGAGGTAAGTGACTAATTTTGAACGATTTTTTGCGTGTATCAAAATAAGAGGGATTCATAATTTATTCCTTAATTTTGAAGCTGATTAAAAATAATACATATGAGTTCTAAAAAAGGAAAAATACAGGAAGTTATAGATGAGAAAATGTTGGCCGAAAGAAAGGTCTTTCTTTGGGGACAGGTAGATGATGATTCCGCCAAACATGTGATAGATAGACTTCTGTATTTGGATATGCAAAACCATAAGGAAATACAATTGTATATCAATAGTCCTGGCGGATATGTAACTTCAGGATTTGCTATGTACGATACCATAAAATCGCTTAAAAGCCCGGTTTCTACCATTTGTACAGGTTTGGCAGCCTCCATGGGCTCTATTTTGCTGTCTGTGGGAAAAAAAGGAAGACGGTTCATACAGCCTCATGCCCAAGTAATGATACATCAGCCAAGTGGCGGTGCAAGGGGGCAGGCGTCCAATATTGAAATTCAGGCTAGGGAAATTATCAAGACCAAGGAATTGAGCGCAAAAATACTGGCGGACAATTGTGGTCAGTCCTTTGATAGGGTATTAAGGGACTTTGATAGGGATTATTGGATGAATGCCGAGGAATCCATCGAATATGGCATTGTTGATGGTATCCTTGAGTAGGTACAGGAAATATCATAAGAAATGAATAAACCCCGCTTTTAGGCGGGGTTTTTTGTTAAAAGTCATAAAAGGGTTATTTAGCCAATTGTTTTCCCTTTTTTATCTGTAAAATAGGGAATTCCGTTCTTCGGTTGAGCTCCAAGTCCTCCGGACTACAATCCTGGAAACTGGTACAATCGTTGACCGGTCTTCGTTTTCCAAAACCTTTATAGGATACAATTCGGTTTTTTTCAATACCGTTGTCTATGAGGTACTTATAGGTAGAATAAGCCCTTCTTTCCGATAGGTCGTCGTTATATTCGTGGGTTCCCATTGGGTCCGTATGGGATTCCAGGGCAATGATCATATCCGGATAGAGATCGTTCATTACATGGATTACCTTGTCCAATTCCACGGCCGCATCCGGTCGGATATTGCTCATATCAAAATCAAAGTAAATCTTTTTAAGCCCTGCCAAAAGTTTCAAGTCCAGAACGGGATCCAATACGATATCCTGCCTAAGGGTCTTTTGACTAAAAGAAGCCCTTGAGGTATCAAAGAACACGTTCTTGTGTGGGTGCGTACTACGAACCGCTTCGATCATGTAAGGCGTTTTTCGCTGCAAGGGAAATTTGTAGTATCCTTTTTCATCCGAAAAGGTTTGGGCAATGATAGTATTGGTCTTTTGGTCGAACAAGGTCAACTGTACACTGTCCAAAGGTTTTAGGTTGATACCGTCCGTCACGTAGCCTTCCACCTCAAGGGCAGGAGAGAACCTAAATCGGTAGATATCATCTGATCCCACCCCGCCCTCTCTGTTAGAGCTAACATAGCCGTCTATCCCATTAGGGAAGCCATAGTAGGCAAAATCGTCCGCTGGGCTGTTTATTGGCGTTCCCAGATTAATAACATCCACAAATTCGCCCTCCTCGTCCGTAATGGTGGAGAATACGTCCAACTGTCCAAAACCTACATGGCCTTCCGAGCTGAAGAACAATTGTCCTTCCTCGTTTATGAACGGGAACATTTCGTTTCCTTCGGTATTTATTACCGGTCCCAGGTTAACGGGTTTACCGATGCCTCCCCGTTCGTGAATTTCTGAATAATAAATATCGGTTCCACCATATCCACCAGGCATATCGGAGGTATAATAAATTCTTGTCCTTTCTTTATTTACCGTGGGGTGCCCGGTTGAATAATAGTCGCTGTTGATGGGCAAGCTTCTATCCTCCATCCATTTACCGTCTTTCCTTTTGGCACTGTATATCTTCAGGTTTATCTCGTTCTCCGCGCCGTAAGCCGCTTTTTTGTCAAAGTAATTGTTCCTTGTAAAATAGATGATGGTATCCTTTGCATAGTCCGTTGAATAGACCGGCGAGCTTTCATGGAACTTGGAATTTACGTTCCCCTCCAAAGGCTCGGGATCGTAAAACGGGATGTCGTCATAGACCCAGAAAATGTCCAACCAAGGTTCGTTGTTCCAACCATAATTGCCCTTGGTCAAGTGATTTGTTCTACCTGAGGCAAAATATAGCTTGCCTTGGTGTAAATAGGCGCCAAAATCACTGTGTTCCGAGTTAAAAGTTACGATGTCCAATTGATACCGTTCCTGACTGTTGAAAACGATGGAGGCCAGGTTTCCTTCCTTCAGGAACCTATTGACCCTGGAGTCGTTCTTGTTGTACTTTTTGTATTTTTTAAGCCATTCCTCCGATGCTTCCAATTGGCCATCGCTGTAAAGAGCCATGGCATATTTGAAGTACTGATCCTTGGAAATGGCATCACTATGGATTATGGCCTCAAAATGGGGAATGGATTTTTTAAAGTCCCTCAAAAGCAAATAGCACTCCGCCAATTGCTGATGGGCATAACTGGTGTTAACACCTCCATTGAGCATGAGTTCATATTCTGGAATGGCCTTGGCGTAGGAAAATTTACTGAAGTAATAATCCCCACGTTGCTGGGCCCCATATTGGGCACTGACCAAGGAGCAACCAATCAATAGTGCAAACAAGGCGATGTATGCTTTTGTAGGTTTCATTTTTGATAAGATTAAGCGGGTGTTTTTATTAGAAATATCTGGGAGATTTTATACCTCCGGGTTTTCTTTTGAACACTTCGTATATTAGAATAATTTCATGGGTACCTCCCGTATAGGGCCTCACCGTTGAAGTAGGTAGGTCATAGGCATAGCCCAAACGAAAGTCCCTGGATACCTGGTAGTCCATCATGGCCCCAAAATTGGAGGCATCGTTGATCCTGTAGGAGGCCCCTATCCAAAACTTTTCATTGAAAAGTAAGTTGGCCGTAAAGTCATATGTAGCGGGTGCACCGTTCGTAATCTTGGCAATGGAGGTAGGCTTGAACTTAATGCTGGGGGAGATGTCCACGACCACGCCACCAATGGCGTAATAGCTGTTTCGTTCCAATGCCTCAAACTCCCCGTCGTTGAGGTCCGTATTGGATATCCTTGGCGATGAAATACCAAGATACCACCTGTTGGAGCCTACATAGATACCCGCCCCGAAATTTGGTTTCCATGCATTGAAGTTGGCATTGAAAAAAGGATCGTTGGGATCTGGATTGTTTAGATTATAGTTGGTAAACCCAGCCTTGAGCCCAAAGGACATCTTTACCTTGGGATTCAATAGTACGGAATAAGAAAAGTCCCCATACACGTAGTTTGTGCTTTCATCGCCCAACCTGTCATTTATATAAGATACTCCTACACCTATCCGGTTATTTCGAAGCGGTGAGTGTACCGATAGTGTATTGGTCCTTGGGTTTCCTTCCAAGCCTGCCCACTGGTTCCTGTGCAATAGGGTCACGTTCAAGGTTTCCCTGCTACCCGCATAGGCCGGATTCACGGAAATGGTATTGTACATGTATTGCGTAAACTGCGGTAGCTGTTGCGCGCTAACAAACGTAGTCAGCAGCAATGCCAATAGGGATAGGTATTTCGTGTAAACGTTCATGGTTTGGGGTTTAAACGTTTTTACTAAAAAATAAGTAGGTTTATCAAATGCAAAGTTAAATTAGTAATACCCCTATTTGGAATTAAATCGTTTAACATCGATTTATTCTCGATTTTAAAATATTTCGTCGTTCAATAACAATTTTTATAGACGACGGTAAGTTCCTTTTAATCCCTTGATTCATCCAAAGTACCATCAATCCAATACCTTGGATGAATAGGGTTCAGGACCTTTTTGTTTTTTTTATTGTGTTCCGATATAAATATATCCATTGATCTGTTCGGTTTTTTCGCCTATTACGTTGATAATGTAATAGTAGGTACCCGTTGGCAAGAATCCGGATTGTCCAAGGGCATTGTCAGGAGCATATCCTCCCCAGTCGTTCTGGTAATCAGTAGCCTCGAAGACCTTGTTCCCCCATCTATTGAAGACCATCACATCGAAGGTACTTTCACAGAACTCCGCACCCCTGATTTCGAACAGATCGTTGATGTTGTCCCCATTGGCGGTAATGGCCTTGGAAATGGTGAAATCATCTACATTACAGGGTACGCAGTCATTGTTCACCGTTATGGTGAAGTCCACGAAGTACTTACAGTCGCCAGCAGTGGAGCTGTATTCCACAAGGTATTCCTGTAACTGGTGTACCATTGGGTCGAATACGCTACCGTTTAGTACCGCACCCTCAGTTATCGCGGTAAAGGTACCATTGGTATCAAAGCCGACAGGCAGATAGTCCGCAAGGTCAATGGGCGCGTCCTCGATACAGATATCGATGGCGACTTCCTCGAGTTGTGGCTGCATCACGAACACGATCTGTTCAAAGATGGCGTTGTTGCCGCAGGCATCGGTGACGTTCCAGGTCCTAATGATCATATAATCATCGGAATCCGATGCATCCTGCCTCATCTCGTCGTAAACCACCGTGTAGTTTCCGCATCCGCCTATAAAGGTCAGTTCCGGGGCAGGTGGCAGTTCATCGCCACACATGATGGTCATCTGCTCTTGGTATGGACTGGGCATAATATCGTTGTCAGTAATGGTACCGATACCGTTGCCATCGAGCATGTTCACACCCATTGGTGGAACCGCGTCAAATCCGAGGCTAATGGTTAGGTCTTCAGTTGTTTCCGCAATCATATCGTCCACGATGCTGATGGTCACCACCTGGGTATCGCCGTTGGTGGTAGCGGCAGGGAAGGTGACCGTACCGGTCATGGTAGCTGTATAATCGTCCGGGCTTGTAGCGGAACCGTCCGTCACCGTGAAGTTGACGTTGAAGGCATCCTGAACGGTGTTCCCGGTGTAGGATATTACGAAGTCCACGGTGCCCACACTTTCATCGACGGTAAAGTCGGTCACGGAGATACCCTCCAAAGGACCGTTTCCGTCGTTATCCGTAATGGTACCTACTCCATTACCGTCCAACATATTGATGGCCGGGATGGAGATGTTGGACAAGGTGACGTTCAGGTTTTCCGCACCTTCTAGTATCATATCGTCCACTATGTTTACGGTTACTATCTGTGTATCGCCGTTGGCGGTACCTGCGGGGAAAGTCACGGAAACACCCACCGTTGCCACGGAGAAATCGTCCGGATCAATGGCCGTACCGTCCGTGATAACGAAATCAACCGTAAAACTACTGGCCACTGTAGGACCGGTATAGGTAATGACAAAATCCGCCGTACCCACACTCTCGTCCACTGTAAAGTCAGCCACGGAGATACCCTCTCCGGGCCCGGAACCGTCGTTGTCCGTAATCGTTCCTATACCATCGCCATCCATCATGTTGATGGCCGGGATGGAGATGTTGGACAGGGTAATGTTCAAAACCTCCGAACTTTCGATGATCATATCGTCCACGATGTTGACGGTGACCACTTGGGTATCGCCATTGGCGGTACCGGCAGGGAAGGTCACTTGCGTGCCTACTGTTGCTACGGAGTAATCGTCCGGATTTAAGGCCGTACCATCGGTGACAATAAAGTCCACTGTAAAGCTGCTCGCCACTGTAGGACCGGTATAGGTAATGATGAAATCTGCTGTACCTACGCTCTCGTCCACGGTAAAGTCCGCCACGGAGATTCCCTCGCCCGGACCTGAACCGTCATTATCGGTTATGGTACCGATACCGTCACCATCCACCAAATTGATGGCCGGGATGGAGATGTTGGACAATGTAATGTTCAAGTCCTCGCTACCTTCGATGATCATATCGTCCACGATGTTGACGGTCACTACTTGGGTATCACCGTCCATGGTCCCCGCAGGGAAGGTCACGGAAACGCCCATCGTTGCCACGGAATAATCATCGGGGTCGATGGCCGTGCCATCTGTCACCAAGAAGTCCACGGTAAAGGCATCCTGTACGGTTGGACCGGTATAGGTAATGACGAAATCCGCCGTACCTTCGCCCTCGTCCACGGTAAAGTCGGCCACCGAGATTCCCTCGCCAGGCCCCGAACCGTCATTGTCGGTAATCGTTCCGATACCATCGCCATCCACCATGTTGATCACAGGGATGGAGATGTTGGACAATGTAATGTTTAAATCCTCCGTGCTTTCGATGATCATGTCGTCCACGATGTTCACGGTCACCACTTGGGTATCGCCATTGGCGGTACCGGCAGGGAAGGTTACTTGTGTACCTACCGTTGCCAAGGTATAATCGTCCGGATCAATGGCAGAACCATCGGTCACGCTGAAGTCCACGGTAAAGCTACTTGCAACTGTCGGACCGGTGTAGGTGATGACGAAATCCGCCGTACCTACGCTCTCGTCCACGGTAAAGTCGGCCACTGAGATTCCCTCTCCGGGCCCGGAACCGTCGTTGTCCGTTATGGTTCCTATACCATCACCATCGACCATGTTGATGGTTGGGATGGAGATGTTGGACAGGGTTATGTTGAGATCTTCGCTTGGTTCGATGATTAGATCGTCCATGATGTTGATACTTACCAACTGCATATCACCATCGGCGGTGCCCGCCGGGAAGGTCACGGAAACACCCACCGTCGCTACGGAGTAATCATCCGGGTCGATGGCAGAACCATCGGTCACGGAGAAATCTACCGTAAAGGCGTTCTGAACGGTAGGACCCGTATAGGTAATTACAAAATCGGTGATGCCCACGCCTTCATCGACTGTGAAGTCGGTCACGGAAATCCCTTCTCCAGGTCCCGAACCGTCATTGTCGGTAATGGTACCTATACCGTCTCCATCAACAACGGCAATGCCAGGATTCGAGATATTGGACAGGGTGATATTCAAGTCTTCGCTACCTTCGATGATCGTATCGTCCACTATGCTGATGGTCACCACCTGAGTATCGCCATTGGCTGTACCGGCAGGGAAGGTCACTTGGATACCCACCGTCGCTACGGTATAGTCGTCTGGATTAATGGCAGAACCATCGGTTACGCTGAAGTCCACAGTAAAACTGCTCGCTACGGTAGGACCTGTATAGGTAATGACAAAGTCCGCCGTACCAACACTTTCGTCCACAGTAAAGTCCGCCACAGAGATCCCCTCTCCGGGACCGGAGCCGTCATTGTCGGTAATGGTACCAATTGCGGTATCACTGATATCGCCGGCAAAGTCATTACCATTGGTCATACCAAAGGTAAAGGACTCTGTTGGCTCTATGATCGCATCGTCCAGTGCGGGCACGTTTATGGTCACCGAAATGGCATTTGCCGGAAGGGTACCATTGGCTATGGCCGAATAATCCGAAGCCGTGGTGGAAATATCGATATAGGTCAGATCAAAAGTGATGTCCTGATTTACCACGTGCGATGGGGTGATGACAAAGGCCAGGTTTCCACCTTCTACTGCCGTTACATCCTCCACGCTCAAGTTTGGTCGTACAAAAAGGTCTGCAGAAGCACTGGTGTATGTATCGCAATTGTTATCGGAAGAGGTTATCACCAATCGATAGTCGTTGTCGTGTTCGGGAATTCCTACTCCTATCAAGGTTAGACTGTTGGTGTCCGTACCGGAATAGATACCTGCGTTTGCAATATCGTTCCAAGTGGCACCATTGTTCGTACTTTCCTGCCATTGGTAGGAAAGTGTCGCACCACCGGAAGCCGCAGCAGTAAAGGTCACGTTACCGCCAATATTCGCTATTTGGTCGCTTGGTTGGGTATTGATGACCACAGGTACAAACGCAGTGGTCACATTGGTATTGGTGCCCGTATACCCACCTTGGCCTGTAACCTGTCCGGCGTTGTCAACCGTCACGGGCGAGTTGCCCAAGATGCCATCGTTGTCACCATCTGTATGGCCGGCCTCAACGGTATCGAAACAGCCGTCGTTGTCGCTATCCAAATCAAGATAGTCAGGAATGTTATCATAATCTGAATCTGGACAAAAGGAAAAAGTAAAACGTCCTGAATTTACACTATCGGTTGCACTGAAGCTTGCTTCGTGATATACGATAATACCTTCTGAGGTACCTACTGTAACTATATCAAATTCTGCATATGGACTATTGCCAAGATTTCCAGAATTTGTATCACCTTCAATCGTTAATACGTTGGATGCAATGGTAATGTTGGCCGCAAAGCTTGAGATCACTCTCCATTGAAAATCTGGTGAAGGGTTAATAGGTGTTATTACAAATCTATCGGATTGATTAATATTGGAATTACCAAGGGTGTTATTAGCCCCAAACCTGAATGAGGAAGGCTGGGAAAATGTTAGATCAACTGAATAACCGGTTCCGGCTATTACTTCGCCAGAATCTTCAAATCGAAGTATAGATCCACCGTTTTCCGAAAACACCCGAGAATCATTGGCTCCATTTTCTTGTATATTACCAACGCTAAGTGTAAGAGGAAGCGGGCTACCGGTTGTATAACTTGAAAAACTAGTAGCAGGGTCACCTAGTAAAATGGCATTTCCACTACCTAAAATGGTGCTGAAATCTACAGGTGTAATTGGACACTCGGAAATATCTTGAATTCCATCATTGTCATCATCCAAGTCACAGAAATCACCAATTCCATCACCATCATTGTCCGGATCACCTGAGTTTAATGCTAAATAACAATCGGGGTCTTCACAATCCACAAGTCCGTCACCGTCGTTGTCAACGCCGTCGTTACAGATTTCCGTGTCATTGGCGTTGATGGTAACTGTCCCAGGATTATTTGAGAATACAATATTCTGTGCCAAAGCGTTTGTAAAGGACGGGGGTATGCCGGTATACGTTCCGTTCACGTTAAAATCCTCTGAAGGCTCACTAATACCATCATCTACAATGCTTAAAGTAATGCTTTGGACCTCACCATTATTTCCATTAAAGTTTAGTGTCCCATTGGTATTTCCGTAATCGCCAGGTGCGATAGCAGTATTATCAATGGTCGTGTAATCAATGGAGAATGGGTCCTGGGTAGTACCGGATAGGGTAAAGTCATAGCTGATGGTACCCACATCCTCATTTACCGTTATATCTAGTTGGGTTATCGTTGCCGTGTCGTTATCATGGATCCTTACTATTCCTCCCGGGCCTGCCAGACCAATACCAGATATAGACGGATTGGAAAGACGCTGAATTACTCTTTCTGAGGGTTCAACAATTGCATCATCCAAAATGGTCAGCGGAATAAAAAACTCAGTACCTGCTGGTGAATATGCCGGGAAAGAAATTGTGGCCGTTGTGGAAGTATAGTCGGAACCATCAGTTGCTGGGAAACTAAGTAAATTACTATTTACCGTTACATCTACCGTAAACGCACTTTCTACACCTACTCTTCCACTGCCATCTGAAAGAAATACTCTTAGTTGTACAACACCTACATCTTCCAAAACATCATAGTTAGCCGTAGAAACAGTGGCTTGATCGGTATCTAAAATCGTTCCCCTTCCAGTGTCGTCCGTAATGTTGGCCGTTCCGGAACTTAAGGCAATCGTCAAGTCAAAAGTCTGTGTGTTTTCAAACCAGTCATCGTCCAAAGCTGCCACATTAAAGCTGACGCTTGTACTGTTGGCCGGTAAGGTTACCGTTGAGGGTCCTGAGTAATCGGCAGGTATGGTGGTTATATCTGTGTAGGTCAAGTCAAATACCAGATCTGTAGGGGAAGGCTGACTTGCGGTAATTGTAAAGACTAGATTATCTCCCTCACTGGCCGTTGCATCGTCTATGGTGATACCGGCCAAATCGTTGTCCGTTATGTTCACAGTGGCCTGTGGATCTAAAATGTTTATTGCACCTAATGAAGGATTTGACAGGTTCACCAAAAAGTTTTCAGTGCTTTCTATAATAGCATCGTCCAAAATAGGTATAGTAATGGTCTGTATCTCGCCATTGTTACCTGCAAACGTTAAGCTTCCCGTTGTGGTCACATAGTCCTGAGCGGAAACCGCCGTGTTATTCAAGGTGGTAAAATCCATCGTGAATCCGCCGGGTGCATTTCCATTGAAAATCACCTCCAAAGTAGCCGTCCCTGCAGCCTCGTTCACCGTTATATTATCGTTTACAAAGGTCACGTCACCAGAGGCGGGCGAAGGCGTACTGGCAATGACCACAGAAAGTACATCGCAGAAACAGTTGCTGGTACCCGGTGCAAATTCCACAACAATATTACTGTTGTCCCCGCAATAGGTACTACTGTTGAAAGAAAAGCTTTCTTGGATGCTGACACCCACGGGAATACCCTGACTTAAACTTCCTGTATGGATGGCACTGCCAGTTTTGACCCCGGAGCCATCGGCACAGAATACCTCATAGGTCATGCCCGACGCCAAATCTACGGAACCCGTATTTTCCAGACCTATTTCAATGGAATAGTTCGTATTAGGACCTGCTATGGCATATTCCGCGGTCGCCGTAAACGAAGATTCCTCAAGTACCCCTTTGGTAATGGTCAGTTGGGTACCGGCGTTACCGGTTTCTACTTCAGTATCCCCACATGACACCCCACCACAGGTCAAGCCTGATACGGTTACATAGGTACTCAGATTTATATCATAGGTACCCGCGCAGATGCTCGCCGTACTTTCTATATCAAAGTCATAGGCAATACGTTCCGTGGTTCCCGCGCCTGCTGGAAGGGCGATTTCTATTTCTTCATGGTCTCCCACTACAATAGTGGTGACATAGGTGGCGGTAACCGTTCCGGTGGATACAAAAGATCCCGGTACGTACACTAATCCTGGGGGTAGTACTAACCTGGTATAGTCATTGCTTCCTGTAGTACCATCTACAATATAGGTCTCAACGGATACGGTTTCAGTATCACATCCAAAAATATTGGGGGTACTCACCGCCACGCTGTTCGTACTATACGGTGGCTCCGCACCGGTAATGATTACAGGGTCACTGGCCAAGCGGCTGCCGTTACCCACTGCGGGCGTACCACAGGGATTGTTTCCATACACAACGTATTCCGTTCCCGTATTGGAGCGATAGTTACACTGCGGGTTCAAGGTCATGGTAATGATGGCAATTTGCTCGTCCAAGCCTCCCGCGCCATAGGAACCAGAAATACCGTTTTCAGTATTGATGACCGAATGCTGTAACAGGTCGATGGTAACCGTATTGCCCGTAATGGATGGGGTTATACTTTCAATATTCCCAGAATTCCTTGGATATTCAATTTGTAGGTCCGTAAAGTTAAGACCGGTTATATCCCCGGGAATATCAAAGGTTACCATTGGGTTTACCAAGTCACCTTCTCCCGCGTTTCGTACCTCCAATACCACATCATAATCCGTACAGGTATCCACGGTGGTGGTAGGCTGACTTAAAATGTCCAATTGGATTGCCGCTGGTACCGGTTCCAGACTAAATGTTTGCTCGTGAAAATAAGGTAGTCCAGTATAACTACTGGGATACCCGATACAATCATAGTTTTGTGACACTTTTATATCCTGTGGACCGCAATCGTTAAACGTTCCTTCAAAACGAATGATTTTAGTGTTATCCACATATCCCTCCATGGGGCCGAATTCTATAAAATAGATACCGGCTTCTTCTACAACGTTCAATGGAGACTCAACACCGCCATTTTCTATATACGCTGCAGTGATATTATAACCAGATCCTGCATCAACACGTAGCCAGTTGTGATTAATTGCCTGAACGCTACCATTGCTAACATGGACGGTAAAGCTGGCCAATTCCGAATTGCCAATGACAACAGGTTCTGGGCTGCTTATAGAGTAAGATTTATTATAATAGTTGAATTCTTGTGTCCCTGACTCTGTTATTGAAACAGCATTGTCAGAATACGCATAGTCTATATAGGTAACTGATACACTAGGATTCGATAAAGCTGGAGTTGCACTTGTGGCTATTACCGGGATTTGAATCTGTGGAAAATTATTACTTCCTTGGTCCCAATTTACAAATCTAGTAGTGGGTGTTATGGTCACCATATTTCCTGAAACGGAAAAGTTTAGTCCTCCATTCGATGATGAGGGTTGTTGGTTTTCCGGTTGTATATTGGGGAAGCCCCAAACAACTGCCTGATTATCAAAATACATCCCTGGTGGAATTTCTAAAGTGGCCGATTGGAATAGAATAGGCGGTCTATATTCATCTGGAAATTTATCGCCAACACCGGAAGATGATTCCAAAGTCAAGTACAGCCAGCGAGTATCACAGCCTGTAACAGTGTTGTCATTATGAAGATTTAATCCTACACTATTATCAAAGAAAAATGCACGTTCACTGTAAATCTCGCAGCTCCTTTTGGAGCCTCCACCATCAAAACCATAAAATTCACCTGAAAATTCATAAAACTGATATAACCTGTTTTCTTCAGGGAAGGTGTCCTTAAATCTAAAATGAAGCTCCAATTCAATTTCATCCTGTTCAAAACCCTCTCCATATTGGTAGCTTGGCGATATAATGGATCGATAACTGGAAAGGTCAAAAGTCATTCTATTATCATTGCCCCCAAATGTGTTTATTGTTGGTGCCACGGTTATGGCAGTTGTTTGGGTTCCTGAGGAAAGATCGTTGATGGTTATGGTTCCACTTTCGAAATTGATGATATCGGCCATATTTTGACCAGTATCCGTTACATACCTCATTTCTAAATAGAGATTGTCCTTTACGTCATTGATCATCACAGCAGACGTAGTGACCACCATTTCATCATTGGACATGTAATATTTTGTAGCGTGTATCGATGGGTCCAAAGTAACCTTGGTAGTCATGGTATCATCGGTCCACCCCGCTGTAACCCTATTCGCCTCAAAAGAATTGGTGGTAGGACCTGTACACCCATCTGGACAATGGGTAACCACATCAAAAGTCCCGCAGTGAATCTCACGGCTAAAGCAAGAGCTTTCGTAGAAGGTTGAAAAAGCTATTTGCATGGTTTCAGGTCCACTATACAATGCGCAGTCAATATTCAACGGAAAGCTGATAGGAATGCGCAAGGAATAACTACTTTGAAAGAAGTCGGCCAAGTTGGTCTCAACAAATTCGATTGTATTGCCGGATTGAGAATAGCGAGGGTCCGCAGAAGCATCCAGGGTAACCCCATTGGGTACTACTATCTCTGCTACATACGAGGTACTTAGGTCATTCCCGAACATTTCAACACCATTACAGGTGGGTTCCTCGTAATGACCGTCCAATCTACCCACAAAGTTGAGGTTGAATATCTCTCCGGGTATGGCATCCAGGTCATAGGATTCTGGATTCGACCAGTCGAACAAGGATGGGGCGTTTACTTCACTGGAATTTAAGTTCTGCCGTTTTGTATCCGTGGGATTGGTACATGTATTTACGGACCAAACCTCAATACGCAACTGTTCATTGTTTAAAAAGGTTTTTCCCCATTCATCACAAGCTGGCGTTGCTGGCAGCATAGTCATATCAAAAAGGACATCAAAACTTTCCCCTGGCGCCAAATCATCGTAATAGCCATCCCCGTCCAGATCGTCCAAACCTCCTGGCCCATCTGGGTCAAAAGTCAAAACATTGGAATCCAAAAAGTAAGAACCGGCACCTGTACCTGGTTCAACAGAATGTACCCATCTGGAAGGGGTAAAGGAAGAACCGCCTGCAAACCTAAAATTATCCAGTTGTCTTTGATTGGTTCTGTCATCTCCCCATAGGTAATTAGTTCCTTCTGTTGACCTTTCTCCATACCACCCATAACCAATATTGATATTAATGTCATAGGCGTTTTGTGCCGCGGCATTGTTGGCAACCCTATTGGTGTAAGTAACGGGGGCATCCCATCTTGGAATAGTGGGATAATTAATTCTTTGTAAGGTTAAATCCGGATTTTCTACTATGGTACTGAATGATCCGGAAATTTCTGTTCCAACCTGGCAGTAAGTGCCAGCGGAACATCCCCATCTTGGACTATGATGCGTACTTTTGTTCCATCCACACTCATCCATGGACAATTGCTCCACTAAGGTAATACTCTCATTTTCAAAAAGGTTGTCTCCATCACCTACTTGACCTGCAAATGGTGCACTGTTCAAATCGATGTTGTAAGTATAAATTCCACCTGAAATACTTGCAGGTGTTAGTGGGGTTCCGTTAAAGGATAGTTCATAATTTGGCCTTAAGGAAACATTTACTGTTACTTGGTGGTCGAAGCTCTGAACACTTCCATTACCTGAATTTCTAATAACAATATCTCTGTATTGAACTCCACCGACTATGTCAGAAACATTTGGAATATCATCTACCGCCAAAAATGCTCTAAAAAGATTATAGGAATTAACACTTAAGTCATTGTCGCTGGCAGTTTGGGCTCCTTGATGGTCATTAAACGTAATCGAGTGGGCATCTTTGAACAGACCACCATTATAGGAATATTGTACGGCATCACAGTCGGCCGTTTTTTGATAGGTAAAAGTAACTTGATCGTTGATTTGCCACGGGGCATTTCCTGGTCTTTCCAACCTAAAAATAGGTTGGTTCAGGTTTGTAATATCCACTTCAGAAAAAGTGAAATCCCCTGAACCCGTTTGAACGGTGATCGTTCCAGAACCCGCTTGGTAATAAACACCATCTGGTAAATCAAAGGCTATTTGAAAATCGGTCGTAGTAGCCTGCTTGCTCTGCACGGTTACCGTACTCAGGCCATTGTTGGTGTCGCTACAGGCCTTAAAACTAAGGGAAGAAAGGTCTACACGAATTTTATTGGTATTGATTTGGGCATTTAAAATATGGGTTACACCAAAGACCATAAGTAATAGAAGTACCAATGGTTTTAGCACAGAAACAGAAGAGTATTGTTTCTTCATAGGTTAAGATTTTGAAACATTAGTTCCAAAAACGAAACCCATGGTAGCCATCCTAAGCCGACTTAACCGACCATGTGACCTTCCCGTAGGTTGCGTTTTAAGAATTTGATTTTGAACAGATTTGGGGTCATATTCGCCCGCGAAATTACTTCCAGAAACTATTAAACCACTAATTTTCACGTTTTTAATGTTAGAATAATCGTTGAGTTACCTTAATACGAAATAACGCCAACACTATGTGCTTTATGTAATTATTGTTGTGAGCGCCTTACTTTTTGTGGTTTAAGCGCCCTAATTGTGGCTAAGCCCTTTGGTAACGGGCATTATTTGGGATTCTGGTGCACGTAAAATACGTAGTAAAACGTAAGAAAATACATTGGAATCCTTTGTTTTAAAGGAGTATTTCCAAATAAAAAAGCTCCTTCACAATTTTCTTATGAAGGAGCTTTTTGGATATATAGACGCTTGCGCGGAATAGTCTACTTATCTACATAAAAGATACAATATTTTGTTAACTTCAAGTTTAATTATTTGTTAAAATGTATCTGGATTTTCAATGATTTCGGCCGATTTTTTTCTAATATAATCCATTTCCGAAGCGCTCTTCTTTTCAAGCAAACTCATCATCATGTTCATGCGTTGATTGTCCTTAAAATGTGCTTTTTTGGCATCCAAAAAATTCCAGTAAAGGACATTGAAAGGACAGACATTTTCCCCTTCCTTTTGGGTATGTTTATAATGGCAGGAACCGCAATAATCGCTCATTTTGTTGATATAGTTGGCGCTGCTCACGTAGGGTTTGGTGGCAACGATTCCTCCATCGGCAAATTGGCTCATACCCCTTGTGTTGGTAATTTCCACCCACTCGATGGCATCTATATATACGCCCAAATACCATTGGTCCACTTCATCAGGATTCAATTGGGCCAACAAGGCAAAATTCCCTATGACCATAAGTCGTTGAATATGATGTGCGTAGGCATCGGAGAGGCTTTGCCCAATGGCATGCTTTAGGCAGTTCATTTTGGTGTTCCCAGTCCAGAAAAAATCGGGAAGTGGGTTGTGGTTTTCCAGTTTGTTCAATTGAGCATAACCGGGCATTTCCTTCCAATAAATACCACGCATATATTCGCGCCAGCCCAATATTTGCCTTACAAAACCTTCTACTTGTGAAATGTCGATAACTTCCTTGTTTTCATGGAAATGTTCCAGAACCTTATCAATAACTTCCTTCGGACTTATAATTTTGGCGTTCATTGCGAAGGACAATCTTGAATGAAAAAGGTATTTCTCCTCCGTATGCATGGCATCTTGATAATCGCCAAAATGAACCAACAGTTCCTTGCAAAAATAGTTCAGGACCGAGAGGCAATCCGACCTACTTACGGGCCAATTGAACTTTTCCGGGTCAATTTCCCCAAAGTTTTTTACACCGGATTCCTCTATTTCCTTCAGTAAATCGGTGACATCCTTTCTAAATCCCCGCTCGTGAGGAATTTCCGGTGTTCCCTTCCATTTTTTTCTGTTGCTCTGGTCGTAGTTCCATTTTCCGCCATCGGGTTGCCCGTTTTCGACCATGATACCATGCTTCTTCCTCATCATCCTGTAAAAGGATTCCATCAGAAGCTGTTTCTTACCCGAAAAGAAGTTTTTTAGTTCATACCTACTCGTATAGAAATGTTCCGTATCCACCGCATGGGTGTCGATTTTCAGGGATTTCGCAATTTGTTTTAACTGGGCATCCAAGCGGTATTCGTCCGGCAATTGGTATTCAAATCGCACTGCATCGGTAGCATCGCAATACGTTTCTATAATCTTGGCCAGGTCCTGTGGATTGTTCGGGTCACCAATTTTAAGGTAGATGAATTGATGTCCCTTTTCGCTCAGTTCTTCCTTAAAGGTTCGCATGGCAAAGAAGAAGGCCGTTACCTTTTGAATATGATGCTTCACATAGTCCGTCTCCTGGCGCATTTCTGCCATGAGGTAGGTAACATTATCATCTACCGAGTCAAACCAACTGTGTTTTTGGTTTAGCTGATCTCCTAATATCAATCGTAAGGTGGCCCCTCCCGACCTCCCCGAAGGGGAGGAGTTCTCATTAGTCATTTGTTAGGTTTAAATTATTGATAGTCAGATTTCTATTTTTGGTCGTTCCTGGTTTTTTAATCAAGTCCCAATGAAAAATTTGGACATCAGAAAACATAAAAAACGATGCTATTTATTATTGGTCAAATAAACACCCTTGTAACCATTGTTTTTGAAATTTTCCATTTGGGTCATAGCGTTCTGCCTGTAATTTGGTGTTGAATTTTCGGTCCCGTGGGTCGTTGCCTACTCCACTATTGTACATCCAGTTGCCCCAATTGCTGTGCACGTCATAATCGATAAGCATACTCTCAAAATAAGCCGCACCATAGCGCCAGTCCTGCTCCAGTTCCTTAGCCCAAAAGCTCGCTACATTTTGTCGGCCCCTATTACTCATCCATCCCGTTTTTTCCAGTTCCTTCATATTGGCATTAACAAAAGCATCGGGCGTATTCCCTAGCATCCATTGGTCAAGTAGTGATTTGTCCAGTTGCCAGTCGTACTCCTTGTCCAAAATTCCATCTAGCCGAAAGATTTTAGGACCATGTTTAAGGGAAACATATTTGAAAAAATCCCGCCATATCAGCTCAAAAACCAACCAATAGGTATCCTCGTTCTTTTTAATTTCCTTCTCGAATTTTTTTACTTCCCAATAAATGGTACGTGCCGAAATACTTCCATTTGCTAACCAAGCCGAAAGTTTGGAGCTATAATCGGTACCCAACAGCCCGTTTCTTGTTTTTTTATAAAACGCCAATTTTTTGGTTTCCCAGAAATAGTTTTCAATCCTTTTTGCGGCCTGAATCTCTCCGCCCTTAAAAGGAAAGGCGGTCCTACTGTCTGGTATCGGCTCCGATAATCCCAAATCGGTCAATGAAGGTATCTTCGTATGGTTTTCCACATAGTTTGTCATAGGAAAATGCTTTTCAAAGGTAACTTCAGGACGAACCTTACAGTATTTTTCGCACTTTTTCCTGAATTCGGTAAAAACCTTTGGGATATCTTCAAATTCCGAGTAAGGAATATCCTCAGGATGAAAAAGAAACTGGTCGTAGCACTCCTTAAACTGTGCGGCTTCGCCCACCTCCCTTTTTACCGAATCCGATATAAAAACCTCGTCGCGCGTCCATTCTTTTTGAAGATAAATCGTATCAATTTCATGTTTCTTTACAAGCTGTGCTATATGCTCCGATGATTTCCCCACATAGACGAATAACGGGATATTGAATTTTTTCAGATTTTCCCGTAATTCCTTTACGGATTCAATCAAAAACTTGGCCCGGAAACTTTCTGTTTTTTTAAAACCGAATTCTCCCTTTTCAAAATAAAGGGTGTCAAAACAATACACTCCAATAACTTTTTCAGCCTTACTGGCTTTTAGAAGTGAGATATTGTCCTGTACCCTTAAATCGTTCCTGAACCAAACTAAACTAGTCATGTACATTGTTTTTGTTTCTCCTACACTTTTCACTGCAATATTTTACATCATCCCAATACCTTTCCCATTTTTTTCTCCAAGCAAAGGAAAGTCCACAAACAGGACAAATTTTTGAAGGGAGATGTAGTTTTTTATGGCCCATTTATTTTTCGGTCGTATTCTCGATTGGCCGGGCATAGGCGAACCTTTTCAATAGTTTTGGTAGGGCATATCCGTCCAGGCCAATATTGGCGATGCTCTTGGCAGTTTCTAGGTTGATGGTGCCATCCTCGAACAGGGCATCGTCTGGAACGTACAAATGATTTATGGCCCCAATGACCAGCACGCAGCCGTTTTCTTCAATAGTGTATTCGTTTATATAGGAACAGCCCAATTTTATAGAACTTTCCTTTACATAAGGTGCGTGGAATCCATCCAGGTACTCTTCTGTCAGGCCTGTTTTAATAAATTCCGATTCATTATCCCCGTATTTTGCGGAAGTTTGATGACTTTGTTCAAGTATGGAAGCGTTTACGTGGTTTACGGTAAAAAGGCCGGTTGCCTTTATATTGTCATAAGTATCCCTTCGGACCGTAAGCGGTCTTAAAACGAAACCGAGCATGGCAGGTTCGCTTCCAATATGTGAAATGGAGTTGAATACGGCCAGATTTGTAACGCCCTGATCCGATTTTGTACCTAAAAGGTTGCTAGGTCTGTACCCTGTGGAACTATTGATTAAATTTGCCCTGAATCTATTGGGGAGGTTTTTTAAGTCCGAAAGATTAAAATGCATTCCTTCTATATTTATTGTTTAATAAAATTAATTATTGACTAAACAAAAAGAGTTAATATTAAACTAAAACCTAAATTAATTTCTATTTTACCTTCCCAAATACTTTTCAAATAGACCAAGCAAACCGTTTATGACCCAGACAAAAAAGAATGTTGCCATTATAGGATCAGGGCTCGTGGGCTCTTTATTAGCCATTTACCTAAAGAAGTATGGGCATACGATTACCGTTTTTGATCGAAGACCCGATATCCGCCAGGTCGAGTTTTCCGGAAGGTCCATTAATCTTGCCATGAGTAATAGGGGGTGGAAGGCCTTAAGGGAAGTTGGCATTGATACCGAAATACGGAAAATAGGCATTCCTTTGGATAAAAGGGCCATTCATGTAATAGGAAAACCAGAATATTTTCAAAAATACGGGAAGGACGGAGAGGCTATTTGGTCTATTTCAAGAGGGGTGCTCAATAAAAAAATGATCGACTTGGCAGAGCAAGCCGGAGTGGAATTCAGGTTTGAAGAAAAGGTATGGGACGTAGATTTGCCAAATGCACAGGTATTTACCGGAGAAACTGAAAAAGGTGCGTGGACGGCCTATGATTTTGATCTGGTGTTTGGTTGTGATGGTGCTTTTTCCAGGGTACGCCATAAAATGCAGCGAAGGAGTCGGTTTGATTACTCCCAAGATTTTATCGATGTAGGCTACAAAGAGTTAACGATACCGCCCAATGCCGATGGTTCGCACAAACTGGACAAAAACTCCTTCCATATTTGGCCTAGGGGCCAATTTATGTTCATTGCCATGCCCAACTTGGACGGAAGTTTTACCTGCACACTGTTCATGCCTTTTGAGGGTGCCGTTTCCTTTGAAAGCATAAGGACCAAAGAGGATGCCGTACAATTTTTCAGCACCTATTTTCCCAATGTAAGGAAGGACATAGAAAATCTGACCCATGATTTTTTCAAGAACCCTACCAGTGCCATGGTGACCATGAAATGCTTTCCTTGGACGTATTGGGACAAGGTGGCCCTTGTAGGCGACTCCGCCCATGCCATTGTCCCATTCTATGGACAGGGTATGAATGCCGGTTTTGAGGATATTTATGTCTTAAATGAGCTCATACGGACGCACGGTGACGATTGGGAGACCATTTTCAGGAACTATCAGGAAATGCGCAAGCCAAATGCCGATGCCATAGCGGAATTGAGTTACCGAAATTTTATGGAAATGAGCAGCAAGACAGCGGACCCCCTGTTTTTATTACAGAAAAAAATAGAGAAACGCTTTGCTGAAAAGCATCCCGAAAAATGGATTCCGGCATATAGTAGGGTGACTTTCTCAGACCGACCCTATGCAGAGGCGTTGGCAGAGGGAGATTTTCAAGAGAAAATTATGAAAGACGTAATGGCAATGCCCAATATTGAGACTATTTGGGATAGCCAAAAAGTTGAGGACAAAATATTGGAAGCCTTGAAAGATTCGGTTCATTGATTTCTTTCCTTCATTTCCGACCTTCTCATGGGCATGCCATCAATACAATCAAAGACCTTTTTTGGAATCAAGGGATATTTTTCATTTATCTTGATTCTCCCATCCTTACCTATCAACAGGTAGCCGTTGAATTTATCAGGAAGTTCCATCACGTATTTTATTTTTTCATCCTCCAAGGTCGTCAATACTTTGTTCGCCAAAAATAACACGACTACATCCCTTTCTTTCCAGGCATCTATCTGCGATGTAACTTGCTCGAATGCCAATTTGGAATCCCTTCTATCCACGCCAGCATCCGAAAGAATCAAAACCCTGTTTTGCCATTGATAATCGGAAAGGTCTTGGGAATGGGACATTTGTATGTTCATTAAAAGGATACTTGCAATTATTTGGACCAATTTCTTCATCTATTGATAAATTAAACAAAAAAAGGCCATCTTCAAAAGATGGCCTTTTTTCTGTAATTTTCTTTGCGAATTATAATTTGGCGAAGAGTTTTTCCATTTTTTCCTGCTCTTCGTCCGCAAGAGCAGGGTCTACCAAAATCCTACCGCTATGCTCATCGGTGATGATCTTTTTTCTGGAAGCGATTTCAACCTGTACTTGTGGTGGTATCGTAAAGAAGGAACCGCCAGAAGCTCCCCTTTCAATGGGTACAACCGCAAGTCCGTTTTTAACGTTGCTTCTGATTCGGGCGTAGGCCTTCACCAATCGTTCCTCAATTAAATCCTGATATTTCAAGGATTCTTCAAGCAGGGCTTTTTCTTCTTTTTCGGTCTCGGCCAAAATGGCGTCCAACTCACCCTTTTTGTGTTTTAGATGCGTTTCGCGTTCCGTCAACTTCTCCTTCGTTTCGGCAATAACTTCCTTCTTCTGCTCAATCTGTGCCTTGTATTCCTTGATATTTTTTTCGGCAAGTTGAATTTCCAGTTCTTGAAATTCCAATTCCTTGCTTATGGAATTGAATTCACGGCTGTTCCTTACGTTCTTCTGTTGCTCCGTATATTTTTTTATCAAGGCCTTTGCCTCCTCGATAAGGTTTTTCTTGGCCCCTATTTCGTAATTTATAGTTTCCAAATCGGTCTTAAGCTTATCCATTCTTGTTTTAAGGCCAAGCACATCATCCTCTAAATCCTCCACTTCCAAGGGTAGTTCTCCACGTACATTTCTTATTTCATCTACTCTGGAATCAATCAATTGAAGGTCATACAGCGCCCTTAACTTTGCTTCTACAGACGAATCTTCTTTTTTTGCCATATTTAAAAATACTTGATAGGATTTGTTATACTTTCCGATAAATGGATTGCAAAATTAGGAATTTTTTTCGTAAGATAATCAACTAAAAGGTTTTTTGTAAATTGCTCAGTTTCAAAGTGTCCAATGTCCGCAATCACCATTTCATTTTCGGCTTCATAAAACTGATGGTATTTAACGTCGGCGGTCACGAAAACATCGGCTCCTGCAGCTTTCGCCGCTCCAATGGCAAATGCCCCACTACCTCCTAAAACCGCTACTTTTTTAACGGGTTTGTTCCGTAGTACCGAATGCCTTACAACCTGGGCGCCCATTGTCTTTTTTAAATGCCTTAAAAAGGATAATTCCGGTATGGCTTCATTCAACTCACCTATCATTCCCATGCCAATATTTTGGTTTTGGTTTTCCAAGGAATACACTTCATAGGCTATTTCTTCGTAGGGATGGTGTTTCATTAGGGCATTCAAAACATTATTTTCCGAAGACTTAAGATAGGTCACATTGATCATGGTTTCCTTCTCAAAGTGGGTCTTTCCTATTTCCCCTATCGTAGGATTACTGTGTTCGCCTGCTTTGTAACTGCCGGTCCCCTCAAGCGCGAAGCTGCAATTACTATAGTTTCCAATGTTTCCAGCTCCGGCCTTGAAAAGTTTTTCTTTGAGATTGTCCGCTTCCGCGGATGGGATATAGGTGGTAAGTTTTCTGATCGTATCTTTTTTGGGTATCAGTATCTTGGTGCTGCCAAGACCCAAGACCTCACAAATCTTTGCATTGACACCGTTAAAAGTATTATCCAGGGCCGTGTGGATGGCATAAATTGCAATATTGTTTTGAATCGCTTTTATAACGGTGCGTTCCACATAGTTTTTGCCGGTAATCTTTTTTAATCCGCTAAAAATAATCGGATGAAAACTAACAATGAGATTGCAATGGTTTGCAATCGCCTCGTCCACTACAGATTCCAAAGTATCTAAGGTCACTAAAATTCCGCTAATCTCCATGGCACTGTCGCCCACCAAAAGGCCTACATTGTCAAAATCCTCCGCGTGTTCCAAAGGGGCTAGTTCTTCTAGGATTTGGGCAACCGATTTAACCGTCATTTTCAATAAATTATAAGGTTTTCAAAGATAAATTATTATAATTTCGTTCTGATGCAACTTTTAAGAAAACTTCTGTTTCCATTTTCTTTGGTCTACGCCCTTGTGGTTTACTTGCGGAACTTCCTGTATGACATTGGTCTTTTTTCCTCCCAAAAATTTGATGTGCCCATTGTGTGCATTGGTAATTTAAGTGTTGGTGGTACTGGAAAAACCCCTATGACCGAGTTCTTATTGGAGCTATTGAAGCCTCATTATAAAATAGCGGTTTTGAGTAGGGGCTATAAGCGCAAATCCAAGGGGTTTTTAATCGCTGACGCCAATGTTACTGTCGAAAATCTTGGGGATGAACCTTATCAGATACATCAAAAATTCGCGGATGTTACCGTCGCAGTAGATGCAAATAGGAGGGAGGGAATCCGCTTATTGACCAATAGCGTAAAACCGGAACTCATTGTTTTGGACGATGCTTTCCAACACAGAAAAGTAACACCTCATGTTTCCGTTTTATTGACATCCTATGGGGATCTGTATGTGGATGATTGGTATTTGCCCACTGGTAATCTGAGGGATAGCAAAAATGCCGCGCAACGGGCCAATTTTATAATTGTGACCAAATGTCCTCCAAATTTAAATGAGGAAGAACAAAATCATATTGCACAGAAACTGAAACATGGAATTGACCAAAAAGTACTCTTTAGCTGCTTGGCATATGATGGGATTTTATATGGTCTGTCAAACCAAATAAAAATGGATGCGCTGAAAGATAAAAAATTCACATTGGTCACAGGAATCGCCAATCCTGCTCCACTAATACTACATTTAAAGTCCCAAGGATTTACTTTTGAGCATTTGGCCTTTAAGGACCATCACTTTTTTACCCAAAAGGAAATCGGTTTTCTCAGTAAAAAGGAATTGATAGTCACCACTGAAAAGGACTATATGCGATTGAAAGGTCATCTATCCAACCTTTCTTATTTGCGCGTAAGCCATCGGTTTATTGGAGATGGCAAGAAAATTATTTTTGATGCCTTATCACAATTTATGACAGCGAGGTCCTAATCTTTTTATCAAAAATATTTTCCCCTATTTTTTGATAGAAAATCTCCGGTTTAAAGGGTTTTGTTACCACATCGTTACAACCCGCGGCATAGAAGCTTTCTACGCTATCGTCCAAAGAGATGGCTGTTAAAGCTATTATGGGGGTTGTTTGGTCGAACGTTCTAATTTGTATTGTTGCCTCTTCACCGCTAATTCCTGGCATATGGATATCCATCAATATGGCATCATATGTGTTTTCTTTGGCCAACATTACCGCCTCTTCGCCACTACTTGCAATGTCGCAAGTAATTTCCTTTTTGTTGAGCATTTTCTTGGTTATTACCTGATTGATCTTATTATCCTCAACAACCATGATGTGAAGCCCCTTGAAATCATATTCCCCTTTTGTAATTTCAAAGACTACCTCGTCCATGAGTTCCTCCTTACTTTTCATATCGATTTCAAAAATGAAGGAACTGCCTTCGCCTAGGGTACTTTGTAATTCTATTTTACTTTCAAAGAGACCTAATAGGCTTTTTACAATGGTAAGGCCCAGTCCGGTTCCACCATATTCTCTATTGATTTGTATGGAGCCTTGCTCAAAACCATCAAAAATGCTTTGCTGTTTTTCCTTGGAAATACCAATTCCGTTGTCCTTTACCTCAAAATAAATGGTAACATCTTCCCCGTTCTTTTCCTTTAGTTTACAAATTACCTCAACGATTCCACCCCTAGTAAACTTAATCGCGTTACCAATGAGGTTCATAAAGACTTGGGAAAGTTTTAATGGGTCGCTCATCAAATGTTTTGGAATTTCATTGTCGTAATCCAAAATCAATTTGGTCTTGTTTTCCTTGGCACTTTGCTGTAGGGAATCCATCACTTCATTAATGACCTTTTTAAGGTTGAACTCCATATTCAGTGGCTCCAGTTTATTGGCATCGATTTTATTGATATGAAGAATATCATTGATAAAGTTCAAAAGATAATCCCCAGAAAACTTCAAGGCTTTTAAATGTTCTTTTTGATGATCGGATGGATTTTCTTCCAAAAGTAGGTGGGTGAGTCCCGTTACGGCATATAGGGGAGTTCTTAATTCATGGCTCACAGTGGAAAGAAAGTTCGTCTTTGCCTCCATGGCCTGTACCGCCCCATCCCTGGCGACTTGTAACTCCCTGTTTTTTGTCTGTAAAAGATCGTTTGTCTTTAATTTAATCTGGTTGTTTCTATACAGGGAAACTGCCAATAGTGAAATTATAATTAGAAAGGCCGATGTTAAAATAGCTGTTAATTCTGACCTATTTTGGGACTCTTTCAGTTCTTGGATTGTATTGTCCTGTCTTGCAATCAGTTCAGTCTTGTAGTCATCCCTTATTTTATCGGCTGTTTTGGCTTCTACCTTTACCTTGTCAATGGTAAATAAGGAGTCTTGGATGTCCAATAAATTCTGGCTATTGGCCCATGCCTTTTGGTAGGCTCCCAATTTACTGTACACTTTTGATAAAAGTTCATTTGCCTGCCTTACCTCCAAAAAGAATCCATTGTTGTTGGCCAGGGCCAAAGCCTCTTCCCCATGTTTGGCACTCTCCTCAAAACTTTCCTTTTGGTAATTTAATTCGGATAAGCCTAAATGAGCCCGGGTGGATAAATAGTCCTTTTCGTAAATATCTGAGTTGACTATCAAGGAATTGAGGTTTTTGGCGGCGCTTTCATATTTTTCCAACTTCATATATACCATTGCTTCGGTAAGTAAAATATTGTTGAAAAAATTTCTGTCGTTGTTCAACTGTTTCGCTTCGTTCAACATAAACAAGGCCTGGTAGCTTTGATCTGCCTGAAAGAGCAGAATTGCCTCAATGTATTTATGAATGGCATCCCCGTAGGGATAAGCTATATCCGAAAGTAAAACACTGGCACGATCCCAATAGAATTGGGTATCACTTTCTTTATCCAATTTAAGATAGAGCAGGGCCAGCTCGTGATAACAATCGATCAATCCTTTTACATCTTCATCTTTTTCTGCCTCTTCCGCGGCTTTGTCCAAGGTCTCTAGGGCCAGGTCGATCTTATTCTGATTTCTGAGTTTTCTGGCCTCATCAAAATAGGGGTCCATATTACGAACGGGAACTGAATCTTGAGAATAGAGGGACACTCCCACTATTAGAAAAAGAAAAAGCGGGAAAAAATTGAAAAGTTTTTTATGAAAGCAAGTCTTTCTCAAATGTACTTTTTCGTTGCCATTAAATGAATAAGGTCGATAATTCTACTGCTATATCCGGTTTCATTGTCATACCAGCCAATTATTTTTACCATTCGCCCAATAACCGAGGTCATTAGAGAATCAAACGTACAAGAATAAGAACTATTGTTTATATCCACAGATACAATAGGGTCTTCCGTGTAATAAAGAATGTTTTTTAGTTCATTTTTTGACACTTTTTCAAAAGTATCATTAATTTCCTGTATTGTGGTATTTCTTTTAACATTGAAAGTAATATCTGTCAATGAGCCATTTGGTACAGGTACTCGTATTCCGCAACCGCCAATGACCTCTTCCAATTCTGGAAAGATCCTGGTCAAGGCTTTTGCCGCTCCTGTAGTTGTGGGCACTATAGATTGGCCCGCGGCCCTTGCCCTTCTTAAATCCTTGTGGGGTTGGTCGTGCAAGCTCTGGTCTGAAGTATAGGAATGGATAGTTGTAATATAGGCTTGTTCAATACCGCAGAGGTCATTGATAACCTTTATCATGGGCGCGGCATTGTTCGTAGTACAGGATGCATTGGAAATAATATGGTCCTCTTTTGTTAAGATGGACTCGTTTATTCCATATACGATCATTTTGATATCCTGCTCTAAGGGGGGTACGGAAAGGATAACTTTTTTTGCACCATTTTTAATATGGTGTTCCAAAACCTCCAAGGTTTTGAATTTTCCGGTACTTTCAATTACTATGTCGACTAGATCATTACCCCAATCAATATCTTTTGGATGCGACTGGTTGGAAAGTTGCACTTTTTTACCATGTATCATCAAATGGTTTTCGCCATGATGGACCGAACCCTTGAAAATACCATGGATACTATCATACTTTAGAAGGTGGGCCAATGTTTGCGCATTGGCTAAATCATTTATGGCTACCACTTCTAAATCTGGGTGGGCTTGAACCAACCTAAGAAATGTCCTGCCAATTCTTCCAAATCCGTTGATTCCTATTCTAATTTTTTCCATTGAAGAGACAATCAAACCATAATCCTCATAAGTCGCAATTTATATAAGGAAATCATGATTTAATCAATGTGTTTATGTGCCTTGTAGGAAGATCGTACCAAGGCACCACTTTCTACATGTCTAAATCCCATTTCAAGACCTATTTCCTCGTATTTTTTGAACTGTTCCGGGGTAATGAATTCTTTTACGGGAAGATGTTTTTTTGATGGCTGTAAATACTGTCCTATGGTAACCACGTCCACATTTGCATCCCTTAGATCTCGCATTGTTTGAATTACCTCTTCCTCAAGTTCGCCAAGACCTAGCATTATGCCGGACTTTGTCCTGTTGACGCCATTGGCGCGCAAATAACGCAATACCTCCAAGCTACGTTCATATTTTGCCTGTATTCGTACTTCCCTTGTTAATCGTTTAACGGTTTCCATATTGTGGGAGACCACTTCTGGGGAAACTTGAATGATTCTGTCTAAGTGCTTTTCTACACCTTGAAAATCGGGAATAAGGGTCTCTAAAGTGGTATTGGGGTTCATTCTTCGAATGGCTTTGACCGTTTCCGCCCAAATGATGGACCCCATATCCTTGAGGTCGTCTCGATCTACGGAGGTAATTACCGCATGCTTAATCCCCATGATTTTAATGGAACGGGCCACTTTCTCGGGTTCGGCCCAATCCACATGTTCCGGACGTCCCGTTTTGACTCCACAGAAACCACAGGATCTAGTACAAATATTACCCAGAATCATGAAAGTAGCAGTGCCCTCTCCCCAACATTCACCCATGTTTGGGCAACTACCCGATGTACATATCGTATGCAAATCATACTTGTCCACCAAACTTCTAAGTTGGGTATACTTCTTACCCGTTGGAAGTTTTACCCTTAACCATTTAGGTTTTCCCTTAGGGGGAGCTACATTTTCTTTTACTGCTATGGACATGCCTAATTTTTTTACAAATATACGAAGTAAATAGTGTATTATTCAATCGTCGAAATCGATGCTCATAATGCCAATTTGTAGCAGAGCTAAAGGTATGGGGGAACTATCTTTTGTCTCTAATAACTTCGGCCAGGAGCTTTTTGGCCCGAAGAATCTTGACCTTGATATTGTTAATGGGTTCGTTCAGTTTTTCTGCGATATCTGCATAGCTGAGCTCATTGAAATATCTAAGATTTATTACTTCTTGATAATGGGGTTTTAAACTTTTGATATCACGTAACAAATCTGCTAGATTCTGTTCTTGGATAAGTTGGTCCTCCATGGATGGGGCATCGTCATGGACACCTTTTATGGCATCATCGTTTCTTCGGGAATCCAAAAGGTTTTTCTTTCTTTTTCTCACCAAATCAATGTGAATGTTTTTTGATATTGTAATCAACCAAGTCTTAAATGTGAACTGATCATCGAAGGTGTCGATTTTATCAAAAGCCTTGGAAAAGGTTTGAATGGTAATATCCTCCGCATCATTTTCGTTTTCAGTACGTTTTAACTGAAAACCATAAACATCGTTCCAAAACCTGTCCAGTAACCTACTAAATGCTATCTGATTACCTTCTTTGGCCTTGATGATAATGTCATTGATTTCGTCTGTCAATAGTTCTTGGATTATTTAAAAATCCCTTACATGGAGGTGGCTTCTTGTTTGCAGTCCTGTTCTTCGGGCAATTTACCGCACATGCTGCACGCTTGTCCGTCCTTATTAAGATACGGACTCTGGCTGGCACAGGTTCCTGCAAATTTTCCGTCTTTTTTGGCCCATATTTTTATGGCTATTCCAGAGAAAGCCAATGCCAAAAGTCCAACTGTGAGGAGTATAAGTTTCATTTTGTATTTTTTGTTCTGCTATATGAAATGGGTTTCTTAAACCCAAGTTGTAAAATGTGGGTAATAGACCGCTCTTCCCAATAAGGATACAAAGGTAAAAAAATAAAGCCCCAATTTGGGGCTTTAAGACTACTTTATAATTTATCGACTAATAGGCAATATTTGCTACAATATTGTCAACCGTAGGGATTTGATTACCACCTTTAGGTTCTATGGTAATATAACCCATTGCATTTTCAGCATAAGGAAGTGCCAACAGTTTTTGACTGTCACCCGCCTCTTCGATAATGCCCAAATTCAACATTTCGCCATTAACCTCTGCCCACATCTGAAAACATTGGTCTTCTGGTAAATGGGGAAGGTTGCTTACGTTGATATAGGATAACTTCTTAACGGGGTTAATGTAGGCCACGGCTTTCAATTCCTTAGCCTTTTTGTTGCCGTTTACATTGTATTTTCTAGTGCTTGGATTGTTAAGAACGATGAATTGGTTTCTAACATCTTCCAATTGTTGTTTCATATCCGCTTCAAGCAATTTAATCTTGTTGCTGACCATGGAATTTTCCTCCTGTAAATTCTGGTTTTGGTCCCAATAGAAGTAAGACGATCCTGCGAATATCATTGCCACGATACTTGCAGCGATGGCAAACCTGAAGAATTTCTTTCTTCCTACCTGTTCTGATTTTATGCGCGCCGTAATCTTTTCCTTTAGGCCTTCAGGAGATTTAATGGCGTGCAGTTTGGCGAAAATTTCCAAGCTTTTCTGCAATTCATTATAAGCTTCACGTACCTCTGGATACATAGCTATGTATTGTTCCACCTTCATGGTTTCCATTTCCGTAGTGGTACCCAGTAGATAGCTCTCCAATAAATCGCCCTCCAAGAAATTTTTAATTTTATCTTTCATCTGTTTATTTTTTGTATTTCATAGGCCATACCTTGGTTTCGTTCAGCATAGGTATGCTTATTGCCAATCCCCAAATTTCTTACTACATCAAGATTTCTATAGACTTATTTCATAGTTACACGATATTCAATAGAAGCAAAAGTACCGCAGGCCCGTAGACTTTCCTTAATTCACGTAAGCCAATTTTTAACCTGGATTTAATCGTTCCCAAAGGAATGTCCAATTCTTCGCTTGCCTCCTGCTGCGTCATTCCTTGGAAAAACAAAGCATCTAAAACGATTTGATACTTTTCCTCAATTTTATCCAGATGTTCTTGAACGTCCATGAATTCCGGTCTTGTACTTTCAACACCTAAATTATATACGTCAGAAACGTCTATTTGGATTTCCTTATCCGATTTTGTGTTCAAACTTCTCAATTTATCAATGGCCGTATTCCTGGTAATACGGAACAACCATGTAAAAAGCTTAGCCTTCGTGGGATCGTAGGAGTCGGCCTTTTTCCAAATTTTCACGAAGCTCTCCTGCAAAACATCTTGGGCAAGTTCCTCGTTTCTAAGGACCTTGTTGGCAACTCCCAGAAGTGTATCCCCATAGTTGTCATAAAGAAGGGAAATTGCTTTATCGTTCCGCTCCTGCAATAGTTCAACAATATGTTTTTCCAGTAGTATGCTCATAGCGATTAGAGGATGCTTATTTTATTTTGATTTGCAAGATCCAAGGAAAGGTTTCAGTCCGTATATCCATAAACGCTAATTTATAAAATTGATTGCTAAAGCGGCGTTATCTAAAAAATTATGTTATAAGTGAGCAGCTGGTAACTGCCACTTAGTTTTTGGTTAGTTTGGTTTGGTATAACCCCTAGGATTTTATTCTAGGGGTTATTTTATTAGATTAACCTCGGGTTGAATGGTAATGCCGAATTTAGACTTCACATCCGCAATAATTTTATGGGCCAAATTTAAAATATCAAGCCCTTTAGCATTGCCATAATTCACCAAAACCAACGCTTGTTTCTTGTGTACCCCGGCATCTCCGAACCGTTTGCCCTTATAGCCACTTTGTTCAATGAGCCAACCTGCAGGAATTTTAAATTCTTCTTCCGAAACTTTATAAAAGGGAGCTTCAGGGTTTTTAGCGATGAAATCCTCAAATACTTCCTTGGATATGACAGGATTCTTAAAAAAGCTTCCGCTATTGCCCAATTCCTTTGGGTTGGGCAATTTACTGTTTCTAATAGTTATGACAGCGTTCGAGATGTCGACTATACTTGGGTCCATGTTGTTGTTCCTTGCCAATTCCTCGCTAATGGCACCGTAGTTCGTATTTAGTACGTGGTTCTTTTTGGTAAGCTTTAATGTTACCGAAGTAATCACGTACTGATCCTTTCCTTCGTTCTTAAAAAAGGAATCCCTGTACCCAAATTGGCACTCTTCCTTTGTAAAATGTACCAACTTTTGGTCTGCCATTCGTATGGCCTCGCAACTTACAAAAACATCCTTTAGCTCCACTCCATAGGCACCAATGTTCTGAATGGGTGCGGTACCCGTATTTCCTGGTATCAAAGACATATTTTCAAGACCTCCAAAATTATTTTCAAGGGTCCATAACACCATTTCATGCCAGTTTTCACCGGCCATTACCTTAATTTTTACAAAGTCCTCATCCTCATTTTGAATATGAATCCCTTTTATGTTGACATAGATGACCAAGGCATCTATATCCTGTGTGATTAGCATATTGCTTCCACCACCCAAGATAAATTTATTTTGATAAGTGTCATCGGCCAGAATGTCCTGGAGTTCTTGAACCGAGTTTATTTCAATAAAGAATTTTGCCTTGGCATCAATACCAAAGGTATTGTAGTCCTTTAGGGAATAATTCTTGTATATTTCCATCAACCGATGTAGGTTTTAAGTGCCTCGCCCAGAATGTGAACGGCCCTTTTAAGGGTGGGACGGTCGAGAACGTAGGCAATCCGTATTTGGTTCTTGCCAAGTCCTTCCGTGGCATAAAACCCCGCAGCGGGAGCTACCATGACAGTTTCATTATCAACCCTAAAATCCTCCAATAACCATTGGGCAAAATCGTCCGCATCCTCAATGGGAAGTTCCGCGATGCAATAAAAGGCTCCTTGTGGTTTGGCCACCACTACGCCGTCCAGTTTTTCAAGTTCGGAAATCAGCAGGTTCCTTCTGGACTCATATTCCGTTTTTACCTCGTCAAAATAACTTTGGGGTGTTTCCAAAGCAGCTTCGCTCGCTATTTGGGCATAGGTTGGGGGGGAAAGTCTTGCCTGTGCAAATTTTATGGCCGTTGAGATTACCTCTTGGTTCTTTGATACCAGGAAGCCAATACGGGCTCCGCACATACTATATCTTTTGGAGACTGAATCCACTATGATCCCATGATTCGCCAAAGATGGTTCCTGTAGAATGGAATAGTGCTGCCTGTCGTCGTACACGAACTCTCTGTATACCTCATCGGCAATAAGAAATAAATCATGCTCTACTACGATTTTTGCCAGCTTTTTGATTTCCTCCTCGCTATACAGGTAGCCTGTGGGATTGCCAGGATTGCAAATGAGAATTGCCTTTGTTTTGGCTGTAATCAATTTTTCAAAATCCTCTATGGGCGGCAGTGCAAAGTTATTCTCGATTTTGGATACAACCGGAACCACCTTAATACCGCTTGCCGTGGCAAAACCATTGTAGTTGGCATAGAATGGTTCTGGAATGATAACTTCATCATCCGTATCCGCTATACTTCCCATGGCAAAGGAAAGTGCTTCGGAACCGCCAGTGGTAACTATAATATCATTGGCCGTAACCTCGATTTGATTCTTATGGTAGTAGGCCGCTATTTTCTCCCTGTAACTTTCAGAACCCTCCGTCCTGCTGTACTCCAACACCTTAATATTGTTTTTTTTAACCGCATCCAAGGCAATTTGAGGGGTCCTAATATCAGGTTGTCCAATATTCAGATGGATCACGGTTGCACCTTTTTTTTTGGCACTTTCCGCAAAGGGAACCAATTTTCTAATGGGGGATTGCGGCATGGCCAGCCCTTTTTGGGAAATCTTAGGCATACAAATTACTTTTTGGCAAAATTGGTGAATGATTGGGTAATCTACAATTTATGGACGGTTTATTTCCGGTTTTTTTAGGAATGTTAAAATTCAGGTGGGTGAAATAATAATTTTGTATCTTGATGAATGTCAATCAATTGTAAACGAATATGTTAGCAGAAATCAAACATTTTTTTCTTATTCTGTTACTGGTACTGCCAATCTACGGCGTTGCACAGGGCTATTTCCTTCCCGATAATCAAAGGTTTGAGAAAATCAGGTTTGAGTTGATAAACAACCTGATTGTTATTCCAATCGATGTCAATGGAACCCAATTGTCCTTTGTCTTGGATTCTGGTGTAAGCACCCCAATATTGTTCAATCTTGCCAACAAAGACTCCTTGGAATTAAAGAATGTATCTGAAATCACCATTAACGGGCTGGGCGAAGGGGAACCCATAAGTGCGTTGAGCTCGCAGGGAAATTACTTTAAGTTGGGGAATGTTCGGAATTTTTCTCAAAAACTATATGTTGTGCTGGATGCAGGAATCAATTTTTCCCCAAGTTTGGGAGTTCCCATTCATGGAATAATAGGGTATGATCTATTTAGGGATTTTCTAGTCGATATCAATTATTCCGGCAAGACAATCAAGTTCTATAACCCCGAAAGTGCGGGACCAAAATTGGGAAACCGCTTTGAAACGCTCCAAGTGGATATTATCAACAGAAAGGCTTATATGAATGCCCATGTTTCCTTAAAGGGAGCCAAGGATATTCCCATTAAGATGTTATTGGATACAGGTAGTAGTGATGCAATTTGGCTCTTTGAGGATGAACGGATAAAATTGCCCAAGGATTATTATGAGGATTATTTGGGAAAGGGTCTGGCTGGTGATATTTTTGGCAAGAGAACCAAGGTGGAAGCAATCAGAATTGGTGATTTTGATCTATCCGATGCAAAAGCAGCTTTTCCTGATATGCTCTCTTATAGTAGCATTAAGGATTTGGGAAATAGAAACGGTAGTTTTGGCGGTGAAATGCTAAAGCGATTTAATATTGTTTTTGATTATCCTAACGGCAAAATCAGTCTTCGAAAAAATTCAAACTTCAAAAAACCATTTCATTACAATGTAAGCGGCATTGACCTACAACATGCCGGGGTACGATATGTATCCGAAAGAATAGCCGATGTGAATGGAATCGTGGAAAGCGACCATCGCTCTTATGGGAACGTACAAATTTTGCTGGAAGGCGCAACCCGATTAAGTCTTGTGCCTGAAATTGTGGTTTCCGGTATTCGATCCGGTAGTCCGGCGCATTCGGCAGGATTACAGGAAGGGGATATAATTTTGGCGGTCAATGGGAAAAGAATACACCGGTATAGGATTCAGGAAATTATGGAAATGTTAAATGAAAAGGAAGGCAAAAGGGTAAAAGTACTTGTGGAAAGGGCCAATAGCAATTTGTTGTTCAGTTTTGTCCTGAAAGACCTCTTCAAATAAAAAGCCCTCACGTATTGGGAGGGCTTTGAATTCTTTTGGAATTAGGGGTTACTTGGTTCCACTTGTGGCTTTTACTTCCCCTTTAATCTTTAAAATCTTTGTTGGGGTATCCGCATTAGAAGTTACGGTAATCGCCTTTCTTATGGGTCCAACACGATTGGTATCATATTTTACCTGGATTTCACCGGTTTTGCCTGGCATGATTGGGTCTTCCGGTTTTTTAGGAATCGTACATCCACAGCTAGAACGTACATCACTTATAATCAAAGGGGCACTTCCTGTATTAGTGAATTCAAACACACGAACACCGTCCGTACCTTTTTCGATTTCACCGTAATCCACGGTTTCCGATTTAAACTCAATTTTTGCCGCGTTATCTTGGGCCTTTAAGCTCATTGTAACCAATCCGACAAACAATACAAGTACAATTTTTTTCATCATTTTTAATTTAGGATGAACTTCAAAATTAATTCTTTTCAGAACAACTCCAAAATCCTTTTGTTATACTCTAACGTTACTTATTTTTGTTTCGTATTTTATTTTGGAAAAAACGGTACGGATATAATAAATATCTATTCCGTTTTGTTTTTTCCTCCCAACTCAATTCAAAAACTGTTCCAAAAATGGAAATTCCATCAAAATATGAGCCAATTCAGGTAGAAAATCGTTGGTACGATTACTGGATGCAACATAATTACTTTCATTCCACTCCCGATGAAAGAGAAGCCTATACCATTGTAATTCCGCCTCCCAATGTGACAGGGGTGCTTCACATGGGGCACATGCTGAATAATACGATACAGGATGTATTGATAAGAAGGGCCCGCTTGAAGGGAAAAAATGCTTGTTGGGTACCTGGAACTGACCATGCATCCATTGCAACCGAAGCCAAGGTTGTGGCCAAGCTTAAAGAACAGGGAATCCATAAAAGCGAGATTTCTAGGGAGGAATTTCTTAAACATGCTTGGGATTGGACGCATGAATACGGTGGTGTTATCCTTGAACAGCTCAAAAAGTTAGGTTGTTCCTGTGATTGGGACAGAACGGCCTTTACCATGGATAAAGTGCGCTATGAAAGCGTTATCAAAGTATTCGTTGATCTTTATGAAAAGGGACTTATTTACAGGGGATACAGAATGGTCAATTGGGACCCAGAGGCCAAGACCACTTTATCCGATGAGGAGGTAATCTATGAAGAGAAACAAGGCTTGTTATATTATTTGGAGTATTCCATTGAGGGGTCAGACAAAAAAGTAACGATAGCAACTACCAGACCGGAAACGATCCTTGGGGATACGGCCATTTGTATCAATCCCAACGACGAACGCTACGCCCATTTAAAGGGAAAAAAGGCCATTGTGCCTCTGTGCAATAGGGTAATACCCATTATAGAGGATGATTACGTGGATATTGAATTTGGAACAGGTTGTTTAAAAGTAACTCCGGCCCACGATGTGAACGACAAGGCTTTGGGGGAGAAGCACAACTTGGAAACCGTTGATATTTTTAATGACGATGCAACGCTAAATTCCTTTGGTCTGCACTATGAGGGCAAGGACCGTTTTGTCGTACGAAAGGAAATAGCCAAGGAATTGGAGGAAAAGGGGTTTTTGGTAAAAACGGAACAACATCTCAATAAAGTAGGGACCTCAGAACGCACAAAAGCAGTGATAGAGCCCCGGTTGTCCGATCAGTGGTTCTTAAAAATGGAGGAATTGGTAAAACCTGCCATAAGGGCAGTTTTAGAATCGGAGGAAATTAAGTTTTTCCCAAAAAGGTTCGATAATACCTACCGACATTGGATGGAAAATATTCGGGATTGGAACATTTCACGACAGCTTTGGTGGGGACAACGCATTCCGGCCTACTATTTTGGTGATGGTCAGGAAGATTTCGTGGTGGCTATGGATGAGGAAGATGCATTGGCAAGGGCCAAGAAAAAATCTGGAAACAAAAATCTGGCCTTGACAGATTTAAAACAGGACGCAGATGTTCTGGACACCTGGTTTTCTTCGTGGTTATGGCCCATAAGTGTGTTCAATGGAATTTTGGAACCGGAAAATGACGAGGTAAATTATTATTATCCTACCAATGACCTGGTCACAGGACCTGATATTATTTTCTTTTGGGTGGCACGTATGATCATTGCCGGTTATGAATACCGGGATTCCAGACCGTTTGAAAACGTTTATTTCACTGGTTTGGTACGGGATAAGCAGCGCCGTAAAATGTCCAAGCAACTGGGAAACTCCCCAGATGCCTTACAATTAATCAAGGAGTATGGTGCAGATGGAGTTAGGGTGGGATTGTTGCTAAGTTCCGCCGCCGGCAACGATTTAATGTTCGATGAAGATCTGTGTCAGCAAGGAAAGAATTTCGCCAATAAGATTTGGAACGGGTTCCGTCTTTTGAAAGGGTGGGAAGTAGCGGATCTGCCACAACCGGATGCATCCAAACTAGGAATCGAATGGTACAAGGCAAAGTTCAACCAAACCTTGAAGGAAATCGAGGACCATTTTGGGAAGTATCGTATTTCCGATGCCTTAATGGCCATTTACAAGTTGGTTTGGGACGATTATAGCTCTTGGTTGCTAGAAATTATCAAGCCCGCATACCAGCAACCCATCGATAGGAAATCCTTTGAGGAAGTCATCCATATTTTTGAACAAAACCTAAAGTTATTACATCCCTTTATGCCATTTTTAACAGAAGAGGTATGGCAGCATATTTCGGAAAGAGATCCTTCCCAAGCTTTGATCATATCCAATTGGCCTGAACTTTATGCTGCGGATGATACCCTTGTAGGCCATTTTGAATTTACCACTGAAGTGGTAGCCGGAATAAGGACCATTAGAAAGGAAAAGAACATTCCCATGAAAGAATCTTTGGAACTTTTGGTGTTGAACGAGGAAAATAGGGTTGCTGATTGGGATTGTATTATAGGTAAATTGACAAATCTTTCCTCAATCTCCTATGTGGGCGATACGGTAGATGGTGCCTTGTCCTTTCGGGTAAAATCCAATGAGTATTTTATTCCAATGGGTGGTGCCATTGATGTGGATGCCGAAAAAGCCAAAATAGAGGATGAATTGAAATATATCAAAGGATTTTTAATTTCGGTAAAGAAAAAGCTTTCCAACGAAAGATTTGTAAACAACGCCCCGGAACAGGTCATTGAAATGGAACGAAAAAAACAGGCCGATGCCGAGGCTAAAATTGAAACCTTGGAGAAAAGCCTTGCCAACTTGGGATAATAGGGAGTCATTGGATATCCAAATGGGTTAATAATCAAAGTGTTTAAGTTCGATAGTTGAATCATTATCAGCTAATTTACCATCGAATCAAAAACACTGAAAATTATGAAAAGTCTATTATGGTTAGTTGCGGTAATTTGTATTATCATTTGGTTATTGGGTATGTTAGGTGTAGTGCCAGGCCTGGCAACGGGTAGTTTGCTTCACATTTTATTGGTTATTGCCGTTATCGTTATTCTTTACAATATTATATCGGGACGTAAGCCGCTTTAAAAAATTTAAACCATTTGATGGACCAATCCTAAAGTAGGATTGGTTTTTTGTTTTAGGCCATTGGGCATCGTTTCGGACTACGAAATTTGAACACATTATTTTGTATCTTGAAAGGATAAAATCGACCTATTATGAAATATATAGTAGTATGCCTTGCACTTTTTTCTTTTGCAGGGCTATTTTCCCAAGACGGAACAGGAAAAATTTTACCAAAGGAAATTCAGATTAAAACGGCCATTTTACCGGTACCCAAAGGCAGCAGTACGGATACCATGGTTTATGGCTACAATGAGAATGGGGGCTTGGTAGTTCTTCGTGAGGGTACAAGCAATATGGTCTGTTTGGCCGATGATCCCAATAAGGAAGGAATCAGTGTTTCCTGTTACTCTAAAAAATTGGAACCATTTATGAAAAGGGGACGGGAGCTCCGGTCCCAAGGAAAGGATGTTATGGAAATACGGGAAATTAGGGGAAACGAGATATCCCAGGGAACTTTGGATATGCCCAGGGAACCTAGTATGATGTACGTATATTATGGCACGGATGCCGATTATGACGCAACTACCGGGGAGCTGGCAAACGGACAGTTCAGATATGTCATCTATATTCCTTATGCTACAACGGAATCCACAGGGCTGCCCGATAAACCCCATGCCAAAGGGATGCCATGGTTGATGGATCCGGGCACCCATAGGGCGCACATCATGGTGGGACCTAATTGATTATCTGAATCTAAAGATTCTTCTTAGGGACAATTCCGGATCAATATTTTCCTCTTTTGTTTTTTCGATAGGGGTCTCTTCCTCTATCGTTTCCATCCAAAGCACACCCAAAGCTCCCATGATTATCAGGTTTTTGATGATATATTGCCCTAAGAGCGTAAGGGTCAATAAACCTTCATTAAAAATAAGTTCCGGGAAGTAAAGCAGTGGTGTAAACGTAAGAAGCATGTGTACCATCGCTAACCGAACCGTACCCCTTTTTTGAAGGTTAAAAAGAAAAAATACTCCTACTAGGACTTCCCAGAAGGCCAAAAGCAGTATTGAAATATTGGAAGGTATCAATGAAAAGGTGAGTTCGTCAATGGTGTTTATGGCCAGTTCTTCTGCCGGACTAAGATTAGGAAAGAATTTAAGTCCCCCGAACCATAAGTAAACAAGTCCTATGGATATTTGTAAATAACGTTTTTTGATGTTTTGAATTTTCATTTGGCAGGTATTTAGACTGGTTAATTTATTTAAAACTGTCTTGAAGTTCTGGCGCTATTTTTACTTTGCTATTGGCAAAACGATAGGAAACCCCTAGGTTTATCACATAATCGGAAAAGGCGGCATCCCCGTTCCTTGGGGTGCCCGTAAGCTGTTGGCTCTGTAAGTCCGTGATACTTTGTGGCCGTTCCCTGCGAACCGCAAAAGGCACATTGAGGTTGATTACAAAATTACTTTTCATAAAACTTACCCCGGGATCCACGGAGAGTACATTCCCAGGCCTTCTGAACCCTTCGTTCCCGCCGAATAAATCCTTAACCGGGACACAATCAAATCGGGCACCTAAGGAAGATGAAAAGGTTGGAGAGATGTTGTAGCTCAGGCCGGCTCTCAGCGAATATTGGTCCGGTACGGCCATAATGGCCTCGTTTTGCAGAATGGGGCTCAGCGTTTCCCTGAAGGTCCTTACCCCATTGGTTTCCCTAGGGTTGATGAGATAAAATCCGCTTGCATAGCTAAAAACATTTGTGGTTATTTTTTGATAGAATTGAAAGTCGATTGTAACGCCAAAACCTCCATCACCGGGTTGAATGGACTGGTCCACAGGCCTTGTTTGAGGTTCCCCATTGGGTCCTACATTATAAAAAATATCCGATGCGTTGTAGTTACCCGTTGGGAGTTTTACGCCCAAACCCAAGGCCAGATTTCCGTTCGGAGATTTTTCCATATCAAATAACCAATAGCCAAAACCAAACCTAATATCTGCCAGCCCCCTAGAAAAAGTTACGTTCCTTTCGTTGCGCCCGTGTTCATATAGCGAGGACCGTGTATTGATAACCTTTGGAATCGTAATACTGGCGTATACCCTTTCACTGATACCATATGTCGCAAAAAAGTCCCAAGCATGGGAATGGTTAATTACTTCCGTATTGTTGGCGAGTCTATCAGGTTCTTCCTCAGTACCCCTAAAATGTCTAAAGGATTTAAAATAACGGTAGTTGACTCCAATTTGTAAATCTCCGGTATTCAACAAGTTGTTCTCAAGATTACTGCCCACACAGGAAGAAAAATGCCGTATGGCGACACAGCCTTGGGCATTTATGTACTTTAACGGATAACATAAGAATAGAAGAACGATGAAGTATTGATTTCTTTGCATGATTGAAATTATATTTAGTTGGTTGTTAGGAATAGCGGAGGTAAAAAGCCAACTCCACGCTACAAGGAGTTGGCCTTTAAAACAATATGTAATAAACAATAACTAAACTCAAGATTAATTTCTTAACATTGACAAACTTAGTGGATTTGGGAGCCCATAAGGATTAAGTGCAGGGTAAAGAGGTTTAAGAAAAGGTTAATGCGATTAATGGAATATTAATTTTCAATAATAAGCATAATTATTTAGGTTAATTCGTAAGGATTTTGAAGAAGAGATATATTTATATAGCGTTGTTTTTGGTATCAATCGTAGGTTTAACAATTGTTCAATATAAATATTTACGGATTGGTCTTAGTCTGGCGAAAGTACAGTTTGGGACTAAGATTGAGAAGGTCGCAGAGGTGGTGAAGGAAGGTTTAAGGGAACATAATAGGCTCACGTTTTTAATGGGCAGTGCCATGGAAAGAGATACTTCTTTTTTTAGGGTTTCCGTAGATAGCCTTGAAAAAGTTTCCAATATGTTCCTAGAGGACTTTATAAGGGAACAATTGAAGTATCAGGAAATTGAATCTGAATTTTCTTATACCCTTTTTTCCAAGGATAGCGTTTATATTATAAATTCATCAAATGAACTCGAATTGGGCGAAAGCGCAGTCTCTTATCCGATTGAATTGGAAGGTTATTTTCCCGAGTTGTTGGGGAAACCCATCGTATTGGATCTTAAATTCGAAAATCTTCATCAGTATTTTTTAGCTAAATTAAATGGATTAACATTTCCCAGTATATTATTCCTGATAGGTATTTGTGTGACTATTTTCTGGGTTTTGCGCACCTATTATTGGCAAAGTAGTGTCATAACCACGACCAATGAGTTCATTAATAATCTTACCCATGAATTAAAGACCCCTGTATTCTCTATTGGTTTGGCGACCAAAATCCTGGATGAGACCGCCACCGAAAAACAGAAGCCCGTGTTGGGAATTATCAGGCAACAGGTGAACCGTTTGTCCGGCCACATAGAAAAGGTTTTGGAGCTGGCCAGTTTAGAATCTGGTAAAAGTGTGATTACCTTAACAAAAGTAGACTTCAAACCATATTTGGAGACCCTATGTTCTGAATTCAGAACATTGGTAGCCATAGAGAACGGATCGTTTACATATGATTTAGAAGGAAAGGAATATATGGTAAATGCTGAAGTCTTTCATTTGGAGAATGCGATCAATAACATTTTGGACAATGCGAAAAAATATTCTTCCAAACCTGAAATATCTTTGAACGCCTATCAAGATGGCAATCGGCTGATTATAGAAGTGACCGATAATGGGATAGGGATTTCAAAGGACGATGCGCATAGGGTGTTTCGCAAGTTTTATCGAGTGACGAATGGCGATCTTCATAATGTAAAAGGGTATGGCCTTGGGCTTAGTTATGTGAAAAAAGTAATAAAAAAACATGGGGGGCGGGTACACATCGCTAGTAAGGAGATGAAAGGAACAAAAGTCAGTATAACAATTCCAATGTTGAAATGATGGCAGAAAAAAAAAGAATTTTATTGGTCGAGGATGACGATGCCGTAGGGTATTTATTAACTGAATATTTGAGTATGAAGGGTTTCGATGTTTCCTGGGCAAAACATGGAAAGGACGCCTTGGTAAAATTGGACCAAACCAAATATGACTTGGCCGTATTGGATGTAATGATGCCCCAAATGGACGGTTTTACCTTGGCAGAACGGATAAATGAAAATTTTTCTGAATTACCCTTCATTTTCCTAACGGCAAAGTCCCTAAAAGTAGACGTACTTAAAGGGTTTTATTTGGGTGCGGTGGATTATCTCAAAAAGCCAATAGATGAAGAGGAATTGGTCATACGGATCGAAAACCTTTTGTCAAGATTGGAGAAACCGGTCAATACAGGAAAAGCTATTGAAGTATTTACAATTGGTAAATATGAATTCAACTCCTTAAACCAGGAATTAATGGTAGAAGGCCAAAAGATAAAACTAACCGTTAAGGAAAGCGAACTGCTTAAATATTTGGTGGATAAAAGAAATCAGTTGTGCCCTCACAAGGATATTCTCATCAAGATTTGGGGTAAAAATGATTACTTCAACAAGAAGAGTCTAAACGTTTTTATCACTCGATTGAGAAAATTTTTGGAAAGGGATGGCAATATTAAAATCGAGAATGTTCATAGCAAAGGTTATATTCTACGATATGAACCTTAAGAACAGTTTGTATATTGGATTTAATATAGGAGTTCGTATCTTTTAATTATCAATTTTAAAGTCTTGGAAACCTACGCAACCGCATTGTTATACGCCATACCTTTTTTTATGCTCCTTATGGTACTGGAAATGGTTTATGGTCATTTTGTAAAAGACCAAAAGTATACGGTTTTGGATACTGTTTCCAGTATAAGCTCCGGACTGACCAATATAATAAAAGACTCCTTAGGCATTGTATTGGTTTTGATATCCTATCCATTTTTACTGGAGCATCTAGCCATTGCAAAAATTGAAACTACCTGGTTAACATGGGTTATTGGATTTATAGCCATAGATTTTGCAGGGTATTGGAACCATAGATTGAGCCATAAGGTCAATTTTTTCTGGAATCAGCATGTGATTCATCATAGCAGTGAAAGATTTAACTTGGCCTGTGCCTTAAGACAATCCGTTTCCAATTTATTGGGCTATTTCCCTTTTTTATTAATACCTGCGGCCCTGCTAGGTGTCCCCAACAAGGTAATAGCCATTTTAGCCCCCATTCAACTTTTTGCCCAATTTTGGTACCATACGCAACACATAGGTAAAATGGGTTGGTTGGAATATATTTTCGTAACCCCATCACAGCACAGGGTGCACCATGCCATAAATCCTGAATATATAGACAAGAATTTGGGACAGGTTTTTTGTATTTGGGACCGGATGTTCGGAACGTTTCAGGAAGAATTGCCCCATGTGCCCCCGCAATATGGAATTTTGAAACCTGCAAGAACTTGGAACCCGATCCGCATTAATTTTCAGCATCTTTGGAGATTATGCTTGGATGCTTGGAGAACCCGGAATTTTTGGGATAAAATCAGGATTTGGTTCATGCCAACTGGTTGGAGGCCCAAGGACGTAAAGGAAAAATTTCCCATGGCGGTTATCACCGATGTCTACCAATTTGAGCGCTATAGTACACCAACGACCAAAATGTTCAACGCCTATTTAATTTTCCAATTGGTCCTATCCCTGATACTGTTGTTGTTTATGTTCGGAAATTTTGGTAACCTTTCAGGTGTCGAGTTGTTGGTGTATGGAGGCTTAATCTTTCTGGGTATTTATGGATATACCTCTTTAATGGATGGCGATCCGTATGCCATGTGGATTGAAGTTTTTAGGTCCCTAGCGGGTTGTGTGCTCATTTTTTTGACTCGGGATTGGTTTGGGTTGAATGCCCTTTTTCCTTTTGGAAAAACATTGATTTTCATATACTTTTTATCTACCATTGCAGGCGGTATTTATTTTTCAAATTCGTTTAAAAAGAAAAGAATATTGGCATGATCAGACCTTATATTTTGGCCGAAACCAATTGGAAACATCTGAAGGATGAACAATTTCAATTGGCCGTTTTACCCTGGGGCGCTACAGAGGCCCATAATTACCACCTCCCTTATGCAACGGATAATTATCAAGCGGAGTCCATAGTTTCAGAATCGGCAAGGATGGCGTGGGAGCATGGGGACAAAGTAGTTGTCTTGCCCACAATTCCATTTGGAGTGAATACCGGTCAAAAGGATATCTATTTGGACATCAACCTAAATCCAAGTACCCAATTCGCTATACTGAAGGATATAATTACCGTTTTGAATGAGCAGGGTATATATAAATTACTAATATTCAACGGGCACGGCGGAAATGATTTTAAACCCTTAATACGCGAGTTAGGATTGTTGTTTCCAAAGATGTTCATCAGTTTTTGTTTTTTTCCACAGATGTTGGATAAATACCAATATTTTGAAAATAAAGGGGATCATGCCGATGAAATGGAGACAAGCCTAATGCTATATCTACGAAATGATTTGGTCCTACCCAAGGGAAGCTGGGGCAGTGGCGACCATAAAAAATTCAAAATAAAGGCCTTTTCCGACGGCGGTGTATGGGCGGAACGTGAGTGGTCCAAGATAACACTTGATACAGGTACCGGAAATCCTGAATTGGCCACCAAGGAAAAAGGGGAAAGATTTTTCAAGGATGTTTGCGCCAAAGTAAGCAAACTTTTTACGGACTTATGCCATGCCAATTTGGATGATCTATACGAGTAGACGACTCCTAGAGGGGTATTTGTTTTTAATTAGGATTTTAATTCCTTATCCACCAATTTTATATATTCCTTCATGGCATCCTCCATATTGATATTTTGTGCCTGTATTAGGGCGTTCGCCTTAAAGGCATTGATTAAAGGTGTCTTACTTCCCGGATTGTTGTAATTTTTATTGGCCACTTTATAATAGGCATAAAGTTTAAGCAAAATATCCGCAGGTATCGGAAACTCGTACTTGTTTACAAAGACAACGGCCTCTTGAAATTCAGTATGTAGATTCTTCTTGCTCATTTGGATCAACATAGGATGCGATACAGGTCATTGCCCCTTTGACTTTTTGTCCTAAGGTTACGTTTATTTGGCAGTTTAAAGGGAGAAAAACGTCAACACGTGATCCAAACTTGATAAAACCTGAATCTTCCCCTTGTTGCACACTTTCGCCTACTTCAGCATAATTTACGATTCGCCTTGCCATGGCCCCAGCGATTTGTCTGAATAGGATATCCCCAAATTTTGGTGTCCCAATTACTACTGTAGTCCGTTCATTTTCCTCACTAGATTTTGGATGCCACGCAACTAAATATTTTCCCGGGTGATATTTTGAATATTTTACCCTTCCGCTGGCCGGATACCTTGTAACATGTACATTGATAGGGGACATAAAAATGGAAACCTGTTTACGCTTCCCATGAAAATATTCCATCTCCTCAACTTCTTCGATAACCACTACTTTTCCATCAACAGGAGCTAATATTTCGTCAAATGTTTTGTTCGCACGTCTTTTAGGATTCCTAAAAAATTGTAGAATAAGGATGAGAATAACCAGAGCCGATATTTGAATCCCAAGCTTTAACCAAGAAGTGTAGACATAGAAATGCGCCAATAAAACAGCCATTGCCGTGATAAAGAAAGTTATCAAAATAATTTTCTGGCCTTCTCTATGAAACATAGGTAAAAATGTTTAAAGTTAAATATGCAAAAGGAGCGGCAAAAACCAAACTGTCCAACCTGTCCAACATACCGCCATGCCCTGGCAGTATGGCACCACTATCCTTGACTCCGGCAGCTCTCTTTAATTTGGACTCTATCAGATCTCCTAAACTACCCATAACAACGATTACACTTGCCAAGAGCATCCATTGGATCGGTCCTATAATTTGCTCCTGCGTCCCCATAATGTAAGCTGCACCTAAGGCAAAGATATAACCTCCTACCGTTCCTTCCACCGTTTTTTTTGGAGAAACTATAGGGAATAATTTGGTTCTCCCAATGGTTTTCCCAACAATATAGGCAAAAGAGTCATTAACCCAGATAAGTATAAAAATACCCATTATTAAAAGTTTCGCAAAGGCATCATTTTTATAGGGAATCATTGTAAGAAAGATGCATCCACCTCCAATATAAAATAACCCGATCATAAATTTATAAAAGGTGGAAAATGTTTTTTGATTCTTTGAAAAGAGATAGATCAATAAATATACATCTATGAAAATTGTGATAAACATTAAGATATTTATCAGAATTTGGTCGTGAATCAGGTAAATATAGGCCCACCATAAGGAGAGATAGGCCAAAAAAATGTAATATCCTTTTAATTTTACAAGTCTTTTGTATTCATAAAGACAAGCAAGTCCGAATACCATAAAAAGAAAATCGAAAGCGTCTGAGCTAAGAAAAACAGCGGATAATAATAGTATTATATACACTGCACCCGTAAGTGATCTTCTTAAAACCTCTTTCATCTGATTCTATTTAATCTTATTAATAAGTCAGATGTGATGCTCGAATTATCAAGAACGGTGGAATTGAAATATGCTACTAATAGGCATTTCATACTATAAATCTTCCAGCAATAAAAGATAAAGATTTTTAGTACTACTTCCGTATGTTAGAAAATCGTCTGAATTTTCTTCGGTGGCTTTGAAATGTTTAAGTGTAGTAATATTCGCAGGAATAGAAGGACCATATTTCTTTTTTATGGTTTTGAGACCTTCCCCAATGGATTCTACCAATTGACTTGTTGTGGCGTAAACGATAACGTTACTGGGCAGTTCATTTACTTTCTTCTCAATCAACTGATTGGAACAGACCAATATACTGCCATTTTGGGCAATCAAGTGTTCACAAGTAGTCAAAAAAACTTCGCTCTCCTTTGTATTATCTGTAAATGAAAGATTTTCCCTGGAAAACTTTTTTACCAATTGGGGGTTCATGGCGAAGAATGGGTGGTCTTCCCAACCATTTTCCTCAATTATATTGGAAATGGCCTTTAATACTTCTTGTTCAGATATGCAATAGATAAACTTGCCGCCATTTTTTTTAAAATGGATAGTGAATTTTTCGTCTACTGGGAGAGACAGATCTGGCATATGTTCACCACGTGTTTCCGCAGTTTCCTTAGAAATATTCTTTTTTCCTCCACCAAATAAGATATCTAAAAGCCCCATTTAAAACATTGATCTAACAATAACCCTTTTGCTCCTTTGATTACATTGAACGATTTACATAGTTAGCTATTTTCAGCTACTTTTTCGTCTTCTTCAGCATTTTTTTTGGACTCAGAGGCTTCCCGTTCATTTTTTTCAGCTTCCTGGATGTCCTTATCAAAAGTTCTTTTGCCAAATATTTTTTCCAAATCCTCTTTAAAGATAACTTCTTTTTCCAATAGTCTTTGGGCCAAAGTGGTAAGTTTATCTTTATTATCGGTCAAGACCTTTATGGCCCTTTGATATTGGGCCTCAATGATTTTGGATATTTCCTCGTCGATTTTCCTAGCGGTCTCCTCACTATAGGGTTTGGAGAAACCATAGGAATCTTGGCCTGAGGAATCATAATAGGTTAAATTACCAATGGTATCGTTCAAACCGTAGATTGTGACCATGGCCTTCGCCTGTTTGGTTACTTTTTCCAAATCACTCAAGGCACCTGTTGAAATCTTGTCAAATATAACTTTCTCAGCAGCTCTACCTCCCATTGTTGCACACATCTCGTCCAGCATCTGTTCCGGCCTTACAATAAGTCTTTCTTCGGGTAAATACCAGGCGGCACCTAAGGATTGTCCCCTAGGTACAATGGTTACCTTTACCAAAGGAGCAGCATGCTCTAGCATCCAGCTAACGGTTGCATGACCTGCTTCATGGTAAGCAATGGTTTCTTTCTCACCGGGAGTTATAATTTTGTTTTTCTTTTCCAGACCTCCTACTATTCTATCAACGGCATCCAGGAAATCCTGTTTATTTACGGCCTTTTGTTCTTTTCTAGCGGCAATCAGTGCGGCCTCGTTACAAACATTTGCAATATCGGCACCGGAAAATCCGGGAGTTTGTCTGGCTAGGAAATCCAAATCCAATGTTTCGGCCGTTTTTATTGGTCTTAAGTGTACTTCAAAAATCTCCTTTCGTTCTCGGATATCTGGAAGGTCCACATAAATTTGTCTATCGAATCTCCCTGCACGCATTAAGGCCTTATCGAGAACATCGGCACGGTTGGTTGCCGCCAATACGATAACATTGGTGTTAGTTCCAAATCCATCCATCTCGGTAAGAAGCTGATTCAGGGTGTTTTCCCTTTCATCATTAGATCCTGTAAAATTATTTTTGCCCCTTGCCCTACCAATGGTATCGATTTCATCAATAAAAATAATCGCTGGGGATTTGTCCTTGGCCTGTTTGAAAAGGTCCCTAACCCTTGAGGCACCTACTCCCACGAACATTTCCACAAAATCTGATCCTGATAGTGAGAAAAAAGGAACTTTTGCCTCTCCTGCAACGGCCTTGGCCAATAGGGTTTTACCTGTACCTGGAGGTCCTACTAGCAACGCCCCTTTTGGAATTTTTCCTCCAAGAGATGTGTATTTGTCTGGATTTCTTAGAAACTCTACAATTTCCTCAACCTCTTCTTTGGCACCTTCCAATCCCGCAACATCTTTAAACGAAGTTCTGGTATCCGTTTTTTCATCAAATAGTTTTGCCTTGGATTTTCCAATGTTGAAAATTTGGCCTCCGGCTCCACCGCCTCCGCCTCCAGACATCCTTCTCATTAGGTAAATCCATATACCAATGATAAGAACAAATGGTAACAATGAAAGTAAAAAGTCTAAAATGGCAGTGGATTCTTTACCAAATTCAATGATGGTATCAAGGTTGTTATCCTTTTTTATCTCGGTGATTTCATTTTGAAAAATCTGTAGATCTCCATAATCCAAGGTGTATTGGGGCACAGTGCCCGAAGTGGGTAAAAACGATTTTTCAGAAACGTCCTTATGAACCTCCTTGGTCATCGCCTCATCCGTAAGAAATACCTTTGCCTGATTGGTATTGGTAATAATCAATATTTTCTTAACATCCCCATTTCTTAGATATTCCTGTAATTCTGATGTAGTCGTTTTTTTGGTACTTGCCAAATCGTCGCTACTGAACAATTGAAATCCAATAAGCAATACTGCTACCAAACCATAGATCCACCAAGAGCTGAATTTTGGCTTTTTGGGACTCGTACTATTCTCTTTTGCCATTATTTTTTATTAATTATTAACGCTACTTTCTATGGTAGTGAATTTGGCATCACCCCATAGGCCTTCAATATCGTAAAATTCCCTGATGTGCTTTTGGAAAACATGGACAACTATATTTACGTAGTCCATTAAGACCCACTCGGCGTTATCCGTACCTTCCACATGCCAAGGTTTATCCTTACTTGCCTTACTTACTGTTTTTTGGATGGAACCAACGATTGCATTTACATGCGTGTTGGAAGTACCATTACAAATAATAAAGTAGTCGCAAACAGTATTTTCAATATCTCTTAGGTCAAGTAAATTTATGTTTTGTCCTTTTACTTCTTCTATTCCCTGTAAAATCAATGCAATTAACTCATCTGCACTAGTTTTCCTTTTCTGCATTCAAAAGTTTTAGTTTTTGCAAAGTTATTGTTTTTTTGCTCTTTAAGGCTTAGTTTTTAACAATTGATTAAAGATTGGCCCAAACAAATTTCTATGAAAATAATCAAACTTGATGCCACGGAGTCCACAAATACCTTTTTAAAGGACTTGTCAAGGACGGATATTGTTGATGATTATACCGTTGTATGGGCCAAGCATCAGACCAAAGGGAGGGGCCAGATGAATGGTAGTTGGCAGACTGAACCGGGTAAAAACCTAACTTTCAGTGTATTAAAGAAGATATCAGGATTTCAATTGGATCAACATTTCATGCTCAATATGATTGTATCCATAGCTGTTTTTAGAACTTTGGCAGAATTTCAAATCCCAAAGATTAAGGTTAAGTGGCCTAACGACATAATGTCAGGTTCCAAGAAGATTTGTGGTATATTGATAGAAAATAACCTTGTGGGGGCAGCATTGAAGTCTTTGGTCATTGGAATTGGGTTGAACGTAAACCAGACCGTTTTTCCGGGTAACCCCAAAGCTTCTTCCTTATTCAATCAAACCGGACAGATGTATGATTTGGAGACAGTATTACAGAGGCTATTACAAAATTTAAAATTGGGATTTGCCCAATTTGAAACAGGACCTTCAGAGGATGTATTTAAGGAATATCAATCTTTACTGTTCAGAAAAGGTATTGCCAGTACGTTCCAATCTGGGAATGGAAAAATGTTCAGTGGAATCATTCAAGGTGTGTCTGACGACGGAAGATTAAGGGTTCAGTTGGAGGATGATTGCCTTGCCGAGTTTGATATAAAGGAAATTACCCTACTTTACTAGATTTTCTCCAAATTAGAAGACAAGGTTTTCATGAAATTGGTGATGGGCGATTTTATCATCATTGCCATCATGGCATTGAACTCTCCAGAGAAACTTAGCGTTACTTCACTTTTAGTTTCCTCCAATTCGTTAATATCTGCCGTAAGGGTAAATGGGAGCTTCTCACTGGCCGCGCCCAAAACAAGTTTGGAAGGGGGTATTTGATCCTTTTTTTCCAGAACTATTTCAGGCATTCCTTTTAACGAGAATAGGAACCTGTTTTCATTCAACACTTCAAACTTATCAATATTTTCAGGCATCAATTTTTCAAAATTGGATAGGTCGTTCAAGAAATTGAAGGTTTCCTCCTTACTTTTTGATACTATTGATTTAGGCGATTCTATAAACATATATTATTGTAACCATTTCGAAGGATCTTTCCTCCATTCCATTAATGTATTTAGTTGCTCCTCCTTGATATAGTTCGTTTCCGATGCCTGTTCGATCAAATACTCGTAACTGCTCAAGGTGTGAAGTTCCACTTTTTTTTCTTCAAAATTGAGGTTGGCCGTTTCAAAACCGTAGGTAAAGATGGCCAACATACCCTTAATCTTGGCCTGTTGAGCCTGTAATGCCGCCACGGCGTTTAAACTGCTTTTTCCCGTGCTTATCAGATCCTCTATGACCACCACCGTTTGATGCGGTTCCAAATAGCCTTCAATTTGATTTTGCCTACCATGTGACTTGGGTTCTGGTCTCACATATATAAAGGGCAGTCCAAGGGAATCGGCCACTAAAGCTCCCATTCCTATGGCACCGGTTGCCACACCTGCAATAACATCGGGCTTGCCATATATGGACTCAACTTGTTTTGCCATTTCTTCCTTTATATAGTTCCGTATAATGGGGTACGAAAGTAAAATTCTATTGTCGCAATAAATAGGGGATTTCCATCCTGAGGCCCAAGTAAAAGGATTTTCGGGTTTCAATTTTATTGCATTAATTTGCAGCAGAAGCTCAGCTGTTTTTTTAGCCGTGTTTTTGTTTAAAACCATGTCGCAAATGTATAAAGTTTTTGTCAATGAACTGCCTCTGATTTTAACAAATAAACTCTCCGAAACAGCTGGTGGCGAGTATTTTCTTCTGAATCAAGAATCTATCAACAGTGCAATAAAGGCATTAAAAAAGAAAAAGCTCACCGAAGCGTATATCTACCATCCCAATTCAGAAGAAATCCTAAAAAAATTCACACAGGAAATTCCCTTGGTCGTTGCGGCCGGGGGTGTGGTCACGAATCCATTGGGAAAGGTCTTGTTTATTTACAGGAACGATAAATGGGATTTGCCCAAGGGGAAGCTTGATAAAGGTGAATCCATAGAGGACTGTGCCGTTAGGGAGGTTATGGAGGAGACAGGTGTCAAAGGGATAAGGGTCGAGAATTTTCTTAGGACAACATATCATATATTTAAAAATAACGGTATCATTACCTTAAAACAGGTACATTGGTACGCTATGAAGACCGATTATTCAGGAAAGCTCAAACCTGAGAAAAAGGAGGGAATTGTAAAGGTGAAATGGAAAGGGCCCAAAAAGATTCAAAAGGCACTTCAAAACTCCTATGCGAACATTAAAATTTTGTTCGAGGGCGATTAGGCCAGATTCTCTTCCCTATAAAATCCAACTACCTCAATCCCAATTTTCCAACACCCGATAAATAGGATACTGATTATGGGCTTTTTCATACAGTTCCGATCGCTTGAACAACCAGTCTAGCTGGGCGTACCAATTTTCCGAAAATTCGGTATCATTCTGTTTTTTTGACTCAAATTCTTGCCTTAAAACCGAATCGTTTTGAAGCATTGCAAGTGCGGTATCCTCAAAAACGTATGGGGAAAAACCCTCTTTCTGTTGTAAGATAGTATCGAAAAAATTCCAGTTAAAGAAGGAATCCACTGCCCCGGGTTCCAAAGTTTCCAATAAATACCTAATTCCTTCTTGATGTGCGGGCACCAGAATATCCCCGGCCTCGATTGGAATGCTTTCCATTGCGGATGATACCTTGGTATCGTAATGGGGATAGTGCCCCTCATAAGGTCTGTTGGCCGTTTTAAAACTTTCTATAGTATATGATTCAACGTTTTTAAGGGTGTTCTTTTCAAAAGCCTTGAATTTTATACCGTTAATGGTCAAAAGGTCTATTACTTCCTGCCATTGTTTTTTTATTATGTAGGCTTCGGGAATTTTAATGGAGTCCGTTGCCTTGAAATAATCGTAATAGCTAACCTCTTTCATAATAGGTTTTTCCCGATTGAACTTTAAACGCTCAAATCCTGTTACCTCACTTACTATAGTATCCACCTGAAACCCTTTGAATGTAATATTGGAAGCTTTTGTGCTATCAACTTTCCACTGGATAGGATAATATTCCATTTCTAAAAGGTCCATGGTGGATTTACTCCTCAATTCCTTGATTTTACTACCTTCTTTTTCTGAAAGGCTTATCATTACTTTCATCAACTCGTAAGTGCCTTCTACTCTATTCTTGTAAGGTTTAAGCATGTGTGTTTCCACCATCATTCCCAAAGTATTCCAGAGTGTGGTATATCCTGTGGAGTATCTTGGGTGATCCAAAAATTGGGAAAAACCAACTTCTGGGGGTTTGTTGAAAACGTTCACATAAGGTGTAATATCCCAATTGTTGGCAGTCAAGGAATCTACCAGTGCGGGCATGAACGTTTCATGGAGATAGGGTCCCAATTCGCCACCAAGTTTATTGTGCTGGGTAAATAAATGGGTCAAGGTGTATTGGTAGTCCGCTCCATTGCTTACATGGTTGTCAATAAATAAGTCGGGTTTAACTAAATGGAAAATCTGGGCAAAGGTCCTTGCGTTTTTTGTATCGGACTTAATAAAATCCCTATTTAAGTCATAATTAAGGGCATTTCCACGAAAACCATATTCCCTGGGTCCATTTTGATTTGCCCTTGAAGTGGAATTTCTGTTCAAGGAGCCACCAACATTGTAAATAGGAATGGTAACTAGTACGGTATTTTTGGGAGGAGATAGTTTACCACTTGCCAAATCCCGGTATAATAACATTGTGGCATCTATACCATCACTTTCCCCCGGATGGATACCGTTGTTTATAAATAAGACCGTTTTTTCCTTGTTTATTTTATTGAAATTAAAGTCCCGATCACCATTGTAGGTAACCAAATGTAACGGTAGGCCACTGTCCGTTTTACCAATGGTCTGGATATTAATTTCCGAAAATTCTTTTGCCAACTTCAAATAAAAATCAATGGCCTCTTGGTAAGTAGCGGTTTCTTTACCATTGGAAGTTTCAAAAGTAGTTGGGAAATCCAGTGCAACGTCTTCCGTTGTGTTCTCACAAGCGAGTAAGACCAAGATTAAAGATAGGGATAAACAAAACTTTTTCATGGCAACAAACTTCATCGGATAATAGTGCAATTATGAGGTGTTCGTTGCAAAAGTAGCCAAAAACACCAAACACCCTATTTAGGCAACCTTGGTTATTTCTGCGATATCCTGTTTGTTGATAGGTTTATTGTTGAAAGTTACCAAATGGTGTGTCTTATTTTTATAAAACTCCCACTTTTTTTTATCGAAAGGATCTATGGACGAGGTTACTATATTAATTCGTATCCTCTTTTTTATGGGAAGTTTAAGGAACTCCTCCAAAAACTGCCACCCGTCCATTATGGGCATATTGATATCCAAGAAAAGTACCTGGGGTATGTCCTCATTGTCCATAAACTTTTTATTAAGGGCCTCATAGGCTATCTTACCGTTTTTATAGGCCTCAATACACTCACACTCCACTACCTGGTTCAGCATTTTCCGTATACCAAAAACGGTTATTGGATCATCATCTACTATCCCGATACATCTAATTTTCCTCATTAAAAAAAATCTTAAAAGTGGTACCTACTCCAACTTTACTTTCAACTTCAACTTTACCACCCATGGCCTCAATTTGATTTTTTGTGATGTAAAGGCCCATTCCCCGGGCATTTTCGTGGGAATGAAAGGTTTTGTACATGCCAAAAAGCTTATTGCCGTATTTCTTTAAATCGATTCCCAAGCCATTATCCTCAATTATCAAAACACTTTGATTTTCTTTTTGTAATAGATCAAGCGAAATCTTGGGTTGTCTATTGGGATGTTTATATTTTATTCCATTTGTGATAAAGTTTATCAAAATACTGTCAAGGTATTGTGGTATGACCTTTAAAGTCCGGTCTTCAAAAATGTTATTTATAATGTGGGCATTATTTTCGGTGATAAACTCTTCCAGATTTTGAGCTACGTTATTTACCTTGTCATGTAGATTGATTACTTTTTTTTCCAAATTGACGTTGGTATTGATAGCGAGGACTTCATTGAGATTTTCTATTGTTTCCAATAGACTTCCTGATGCACAGTTAAGCATCCTCAGCAATTTGGTCTTCTCCTCTTCGTTCTCCTCGTGCTGTAAAAAGTCCAATAACATAGAAAAATTAGCGGTGTGGGAACGAAGGTTATGTGAGACTATATGGGCAAAATTAATGAGCTTCTTATTTTGTAGGGAAGTAACATCAATCAGGTTTCGTAACTCTTTCTCCTTCTGTTTTATGTTGGTGATATCGACACTGATACCTATGAGGCCGTTGGCTTTCCCCCTTTCGTCGAGTAAAGGAATTTTGGAAGTAAGAAATGTTGTTTCCATTCCTTTTTTATTTAAGCTGACTACCTCTTCCCCCAATATTGGTTCCAAACTGGACATTACCTTTATATCCTGCTCCGTTAACTTTTTGGCGGTCTCATAATCATAAATATCAAAATTGTCCTTACCTAGAAGTTCTGATTCGTTTTTGGAGCCCAAATAAAGGCACTCGGCTTTATTGACCAATACTTTTTTAGAATTGGTATCCTTTACATAGACATTCAAAGGCAGGTTGTCTATCAATGTCCTTAAAAGCTTTTCACTCTTTTTTATTTCGATATTGGCAAGAACTTGTTCATCGATGTCCTGAAATGTTCCTGTAAAACCAATTAGTTTCCTCTTCTCGTAAATAGGTTTGCCGGCCGCCAGGACCCACTTTTCTTTTCCCGATGCCGTAATGATCTGTAGTTTTAAACTCCAAGGTGTTCCTTTTTCCTGTGCCTCGAAAATCGCCATGGAAATGGCATTTCTGCTATAACCTTCCTTATAAAATTGAATGCTGGTATCCAATTTGGGAACATAGTCCTGATTTACTTCATGGATGGCCTTGGTAGTTTCGCACCATTCCACGGTATCATTTATAATATTATATTCCCATCTTCCAGTTTTGGAAATCTCTGATTGTTGCTTTAACTGTAGTTTGGTTTTTTCAAGCTCTAGTTCATTTTCTATTGCTTCGGTTACATCTATGATTTGAATGATTGCCCCAATTATATTCTCGCCTTCATCGTACCAACAGTTATTGGACCATTCGTACCACTTTTCTTTTTGAAAGGTATCCCTAAATTTCTGTACCCCCATGGGGTTGGATTTCCCATTAAAACATTCTTTCAGAACTGATTGCCATTTAATACTTAAATCCGGGAATATCTCAAAAAGGTTTCGTCCAAATATTGCGTTACTACTTTCTCCAAATGTAGACAACCATTTGTCCGAAGCATGGATAATTCTAAAGTCACAATCAATAAAAACAGTTAGTGTTGGTAACTGCTTTATTAAATATGAAGTAGATCTAATTTGAGGGCCTAGCAGCATATATATGTAATTTCTTACAAAGATAGAAGAGGACTACAATTTAAGATAAACTTTGTTGTGAACCATCAAATATTTGTGGTAATTAATTAAATGGGAATCGAAAATCCAAGATATTCGCTCTGTATGAAAATAAGTATCGGTATTAAATGGATTTGATTTTAATCAAGAATAATATTAGTGCGAGACTCTTACAGATTCTGGTACAAGCCCTGTATAATCCCCACCATTTCTAATGACGTCCCTTACAATGGAAGAACTTATGTAAGACTTTCCTGAGGATGTGAGCAGAAAAACGGTTTCTATTTCAGAAAGTTTACGATTGGTGTGGGCAATGGCCTTTTCAAATTCAAAATCTGCCGGGTTCCTAAGGCCTCTTAAAATATAATTGGCGTTGACTTTCTTGCAAAAATCCACCGTTAGTCCTTCATAGGTAAGGACCTTAATTTTAGGTTCTTTGGCGAAGGCCTTTTTGATGAACGACATTCGTTCGTCTAGCGTGAACATATATTTTTTTTCGGCGTTTTTCCCAATGGCTATAATAAGTTCATCGAATAGGGTAATACCGCGCATGATAATGTCATGATGACCTAGGGTAAGGGGATCAAAGGATCCTGGGAAGATGGCTCGCCTCATAAATGCAAATGTAGATACCCTTTAAAAATAGTCATTTTAAGTCAGAACTTCATATATGGCATTTTCAAAAAGGGAGCCAAGACTTATACCGGCCTGTTGTGCTTGTTTTGGTAATATACTTTCTTTGGTCAATCCTGGGGTCGTATTTACTTCCAAAAGGAAGGGCTCATCGCCAACGAAGATGAATTCGCTTCTGGAGAAACCTTTCATTTTTAAGACCTCATAAATTTTCTTAGCCAAAGCGCTCACATTTTCTTCTTGTCTTTTTGAAATTCTTGCAGGGGTAATTTCTTGCGACTTTCCTTCATATTTTGCCTCATAATCAAAAAAATCATTTTCTGAAACAATTTCTGTTATAGGTAGAACTTTTGTTTTTCCCTGGTAGGTGATGACACCAACGGAAACTTCTGTTCCGTCCAAAAATCCTTCAATAATTATCTCATCATCTTCCTTGTAGGCCAATTCGATAGCTGTTTTAAGGTCTTCCCTTTGGTATACTTTAGAAATACCATAACTGCTTCCAGATTTATTGGCCTTTACAAAACAGGGAAGTTTAACTTTTTCTATAATTTCCGCTTCATTGACTTCATCTCCCTTGTTTAAGAAAAACGAAGTTGCCGTTTTAATCCCGTAAGGTTTTAAAACACTCAACAAATCCCTTTTATTAAATGTTAGTGCTGCTTGATAAAAATCGCATGAAGTCTGGGGAATCTTCAATAATTCAAAATAGGCCTGTAATAGCCCATTTTCCCCCGGAGATCCGTGAATAGCGTTAAAAACACAATCAAAGTTGATTTTCTTACCGTTGATTTCTATGGAAAAATCATGTCTGTTTACAGGGGTCTCATTTTCGTGCCCATCTACAAACACCCACTTTGTCTTGGAAATATGAATTGGAAAACAGTTGAACTTTTCCTTGTCCAAATAATCAAAGACTACCTTACCGCTTTTCAATGAAATATTGTACTCGCTGGAAAAGCCCCCCATTATGATCGCTATATTTTTCTTCATGAATTAAACTAGAGGTTTATAACACAAAGATGGATTATTCCCGTTAAAGAAAAAAGAGGAGAATTGTTGATCGAAGATTTATACCTCATTCGACCGATTATTAAACCGGATTTTTGTAAAATGGCATTTACTATATTTGTACCAATCAAAGATTTAGATGAGAAATTTTTTTAGGTTTTTAAAGAGTAAAACTTTCCTGATACAAATTGGTCTGGCCGTAGTGGTTTTAACGGTATTGATTTTCTTGGTCTTCAGGTGGTTGAACAGCTCCACCAATCATGGCGAGTTTGTTGAGGTACCGGACTTTTCCAAACTTTCAGTAATGGAAATGCGACAAAAGGTTGAAAACGCTGGACTTCGTTATGAAGTGGTGGATTCCGCAAATTACAATCCGGAGTACCCAAGATTTTCAATAATAGAACAGAATCCGTCCGCTGGCACGAAAGTTAAGACCAATAGGAAGATTTACTTTACGGTAAACCCGTCCGGGTATAAAAAGGTTACGGTGCCAAAAATCATTCAGGTAACCAAGCGAAATGCTTCTTCCATGTTGAAGGCAGTTGGATTGGATGTTCAAAAGGTTACCTATATCGATCAACTTGGCAAGGACATGGTGTATTACACTAAATACAAGGGTAAGGACATTAAGCCGGGGGATAAACTTCCCAAAACTTCTAAAATAGAATTGATCTGTGGTAACGGCAATGTGCCTGGAGGAGCCATCATACAAGAAGATTTCGAATAATATGACTTCTACCATGAATTTGGAGCAAGAGGATAATGATGATCTTTTTGAACATTACAGATTTGTAGCCTCCAAGGGACAAGACCCTCTGAGGGTGGACAAATTTTTGATGAACTTCGTTGAAAATGCCACGCGTAACAAGATTCAGCAAGCTGCAAAAGATGGGCATGTTTGGGTAAACGATGCCATTGTCAAAAGTAACTACAAGGTCAAGGCAGGGGATGAGGTCAAGGTGCTTTTTGAACACCCGCCCCATGAACATTTATTGGTTCCGGAGAATATTCCATTGGACATCGACTATGAGGATGATACTCTTTTGGTAGTGAACAAGCCTGCGGGTATGGTGGTGCATCCTGGGCATGGAAATTATTCTGCCACACTGATAAATGCCTTGATCTATCATTTTGAAAATTTACCCACCAATAGTAGTGAACGGCCTGGTCTGGTCCATAGGATAGACAAGGATACTTCCGGACTGTTGGTAATTGCCAAGACGGAAGCGGCCATGACGCACTTGGCCAAACAGTTTTTTGATAAAACCTCTGAGCGGGAGTATGTTGCTTTGGTCTGGGGAAATGTTGAGGAGGATGAAGGTACTATCATCGGTAATATTGGGAGAAACCCCAAAAACCGACTTCAAATGCATGTTTTTCCGGAAGGGGAGGATGGAAAGGAAGCAATTACCCATTATAAAGTTTTGGAACGCCTGGGATATGTCACCTTGGTGTCCTGTAAATTGGAGACCGGCAGAACGCACCAAATAAGGGTACATATGAAGTACATAGGTCACACACTTTTTAATGACGAACGGTACGGAGGTGACAAAATTCTAAAAGGTACCACCTTTACAAAATACAAGCAGTTTGTTGAAAATGCTTTTAAGGTCTTGCCAAGACAGGCCTTACATGCCAAGACCCTAGGTTTTATCCACCCGGTATCAGGCCATAAAATGAGGTTCGATTCCGAAATGCCGCAGGATATGCAATCCTGTATAGAAAAGTGGCGGAATTACTCCCTAACCGGTTTATAGAAGAAGTTGATAGGACTATCAGAACTCTTTTTTGCCATCCGTTTTGCATCGGACAAAAAACATATATTTTTGATATTGAGAATAGGATGTACGCCATCGGAATTAATAGAAAGAAATGAAAATTGTAATATCTCCTGCAAAATCCCTTGATTTTGAAAGCACTCTGCCCACCGATAGATTTTCGCAACCCGAATTTTTAAAACAGGCCGAGACGCTTAACAAGGTCCTTGTCAAGAAAAAACCCAAGGTACTTTCAGAATTGATGTCCATTTCTGATAATCTGGCTCAATTGAATTGGGAACGCAACCAAATGTTCTCTGTTCCCTTTACCAAGGAAAATGCCAGACCGGCGATATATGCTTTCAATGGCGATGTATATCAAGGTCTGGATGCATATTCTATTACGGAAGATAAACTGGATAATCTGCAAAATACATTGCGCATCCTATCCGGACTCTACGGAATCCTTAAACCATTGGATTTGATACAGCCCTATAGACTGGAAATGGGTACGTCCTTAAAGGTAGGAAGGAAAAAAAACTTGTATGAATTCTGGAAAAAGGAGCTGACAGACCATCTTAACAAGGAATTGCAAGAAGGAGAGTTGTTCGTGAATTTGGCCAGCAACGAATATTTTAGCGCCCTTGACCAAAAGAAATTGAAAGTTCCTGTAATCACTCCGATATTTAAGGATTGGAAAAACGATACCTTAAAGGTCATAAGTTTTTTTGCCAAAAAGGCCCGTGGCTCCATGGTACGCTACATTTTGGATTCCAACGCATCAAGTTTGGACGATATCAAAGGATTTGAATTGGATGATTATCAGTTCAGTCAGGAACATACCCTTAAGGAAAACGAGCCCGTATTTATTCGGTAATAATATATTTTCCTTCTTTTCGTTCTGCTAGTATAGTTTATCCTAACATAAAAAGAATGAAAAGGTTCTTACATGTATTCGTAATTTTTTCAGTAGTTCTGTTATCCTGTACCGATCGTGACGATGAAGTGGATATGGTGAATATCCGTATTAGGAATAATACAGATTTTAATTTTAACGAGGTGAGAGTCAACGAAAAGGATACGGTATATGAAAACATTCCGGCCGGGGAATTCTCAGAATATTATGAATTTGAATCAGCTCCAGAAGAAATAGGATTGACCATAATTTCTGATTCTGCCAGCTTTGAGTACATTCCAAGGGTTTTGGCCATAGATTCCTTGCCAATAGGTTTTTATACCTATGAGTTGGGTCTGGATGAGGAAAACCAGGTGGAATTCAACTTTAGGATAGATTATTAGTTCTATTTTTTCTTCCCGACTTTTACTTTCTCCTCAACAGTAAGTTTTCGTTTTATTTTTCTAGGCCTTCTGGCCCCATAGGAGTTATTGGTAATTTTACCGCGCTTTGTTTTTTTGTCCCCTTTTCCCATATCATTTTCAGTTTAAATCGACAATCCAGATGTAATTGCAACGAGGGCAGCTTCGAAAACAAACATTTGTTCCTTGCAACAACCCAGCTAGATGTTCTCATTTTGTTTATTTCTTAAAGTTACGAAATTGGAGTTAAACACCTATTTCAATAGATTTGATACTGTTTAATCAATTCTTTTCGGTTTGTTCTTGCACACCCATCCTTATAATCCGTTTCTTTTTAAAGGCGTTACAAAACTGATCGTAGGTACCCTGCCACCGCCTAGATTCACTACAGGAGCCTTAAAAGAGGGAGATGTAAATTTTTGTTATGGCAGTAGGGACGGCCAATTATGGCCCATTTTGAACGAAATTTTTAAGTTGGAACTGCTCTTTGAAACTTCTGAGAAGGCCATTGCGCAGCGAAAGGAATTTTTGATGCAAAAGAAGATTGGAATCTGTGATATTGTTGCTTCCGCGGAACGGGAAAAGGTGGATGCCTCGGATTTGGGAATGCAAAATATCAAACTACGTAACCTACTCTATTATTTGGAGAAATATCCTTCGGTAAAAACGCTATTGTTCACCGGGGGAAATAGCAAGAACGGTCCTGAGTATTTTTTTAGAAGACATCTAAAGGAACATGGATTGCGATTAACCGTGAAGTCCGATCAAGTTCCCAGGATACATGAATTTGTTCACCCAAAAACAGAACTAAGCATTACGACCGTGTCCTTGATCGCACCATCTGGGGCGGCAAACCGGGCAGTTGGGAGCATTCCTGAATACCAAAAACTTAAAACGGCGGACCCCAATTTTAGTACAGTGGATTATAGGGTCATGCAGTACGCCAAGTACTTCTAATGCTGTAAAACTAAAAAGAGCCTTGCTTTTCGGCAAGACTCTTTTACGAGAACACTATATGAAAATGAAAAAATTATTTACTTGATAACAGGGTAAAATTACGCAGGATATTCAGTCTCCTTTAATTATTGTTGTCAAAACTGTTGTTTTTGTGGTAAAGGAAATCTATTTTGTTATTTAAGCATATTCGTGCTTTCCATTTCTATAGAATATCGATCTTTATGGATGAAGGAAGGTGGGAAAGTGATGTTATTAATCGAAAAAAAAATGTGATTTATGCAGCAATCAGAAAGATTGGAAGAATTTAAAAAATCCGTTGAAAATAAATTTAATGTATACAATAGTCTGTTCCTAAATTTACCTTACAGTAATGTAGAAAACGTGGGTATGTTAATTCCTCTTCTTATGGACCAGTCTGAAAAGGGTCTAAAGAATGGCTTAAACCCACGGGAAATTTTGGACATGTTCTTTGAAAAGTTCGTTAGCCTTGAAACGGAAAAGGATAAGATAGACTTTATGTTCCGCGTGATTCAATATGTAGAGCGACAAGTAGTATTGTACGATAGTGTGGAGGATGCCGCGTTTCCAAAATTACATAAACATTCCAGTTCGTTGTCCCTTAAGGATTATTTTCAATTGGTGGAGCGTAACGGTGCCTGGGACCAAATTGGTGAAAAGCTCGATAATTTCAGCGCAAGGATCGTATTAACGGCGCATCCCACTCAATTTTATACGCCTGCCGTTCTTGATATCATTACCAATTTACGAACGCTAATTCTTGAAGACCGCATAGACGAGATCGACGTGGCCCTCCAGCAATTGGGGCTTACCTCCTTAATAAACGCCAAAAAACCTACCCCTTTGGATGAGGCCAAGAACATTATTTACACTTTAAGACATGTGTATTATGATGCCATAGGTGACCTGTACTCATACATTAAGGGTAGTACCGGATCCAAAAAATTTGAAAATCATAACATTGTAAAACTTGGATTTTGGCCTGGGGGCGATCGGGATGGGAATCCATTTGTAACCGCGGACATTACCAAAGATGTTATGAACGAGCTACGCTTAAACTTGATGAAGTGTTATTATAATGACCTTAAGCGGCTACAGTACAAATTGACCTTTAAGGCCGTTCAAGATCCCTTGAACGAATTACGTTCCAATCTATATTCAGCAATGTTCGACAGTACCAAGGATGTTGGGTACGATGAAATCATAAATCCATTGATACAGATACGCGAGGCCTTGATCGATAAATACAATAGCCTGTACTTGAAGGATTTGGATAAATTCATTGACAAGGTGAAAATCTTCAAGACGCATTTTGCAACGATCGATATCCGTCAGGATCATAGCATGCACACCAAAGTCATGACCGAAGTTCTTAAGCATAAGAACTTCATAAAGGAGGATTTGAACGAGTTGACCGAAGATGAACTGGTCAGGATTTTATTGCACGAAAATTTTCAACTATCAGCCAAGGATTTTTCAGAGGATATTGTAAAGGATACCATTGCCAATATTTCGCAATTGAAAACAATCCAGGAAAAAAACGGTGAGGAAGGCTGTAACAGATACATCATCAGTAACTCAGAGGATATATTTAGTATCCTTTTTGTATACGGACTGTTTAGGTGGTGTGGTTGGGCCAATAAAAAAATAACTTTTGATATCGTGCCCTTGTTCGAGACCATGGCGGGCATGGACAATTCTGAAGCCACCATGCAGAGGTTGTTCGGTTTAAAGGAGTACAGGGAACATGTTGCCAACAGGGGCAATAAGCAGACCATTATGCTCGGTTTTTCTGATGGAACCAAGGATGGTGGATATTTGAAGGCAAATTGGTCCATTTTAAAGACCAAGGAAACCCTTTCCGGCGTTTGCGAAAATAACGGGGTTGCTGCCATATTCTTTGATGGTAGGGGAGGACCACCGGCAAGGGGAGGCGGTAAGACACATCGTTTTTACGCCGCTCAGACCAGCAAGGTGGCCAATAATGAGATACAATTGACCATTCAAGGGCAGACCATTACAAGCACCTACGGTACAAAGGAGCAATTTATATATAATAGTGAGCAATTGTTGACTGCCGGACTTTCTAACTCTATATTAGGGAAGGAAATATTAATCTCCGATAAGTCCAGGGCCTTGATAGAGGAACTCTCCGATCTAAGTTTCTCTAAATATGATGCCCTAAAACATCATGAGAAATTCATGCCCTACCTGGAGAACATGAGTACCTTGAAGTACTACACCAAGGCGAATATTGGCAGTAGACCTGGCAAAAGGGGAAATAAGGCAAAACTTGAATTGTCAGATCTGAGGGCGATCTCCTTTGTGGGTTCTTGGAGCCAACTTAAACAAAACGTCCCTGGGTATTTTGGTATTGGTACGGCACTTAAAAAGTTGGAGGATGAAGGCCGATTCGATGAGGCCAAAAAACTTTATGAAGAGGTTCCGTTTTTTCAGGCTTTGATGATGAATAGCATGATGAGTCTCTCCAAGTGTTATTTTGAGCTTACAAGCTACATGAAGGAGGATAAAGAGTACGGGGCTTTTTGGGAGATTCTACTACAAGAATTTGAACTTTCCAAAAAGATGCTCTTACAATTATCAGGAATGGAAGTATTAATGCAAAAGGAAGCTATTTCGAGGGAGTCCATAAAAATACGGGAAGATATTGTGTTGCCCTTGTTGGTCATCCAGCAATATGCATTGCAAAAAATAAGCCAGGGGACTGAACACAAAGAACTGTACGAGAAAATTGTTACCCGTTCACTCTACGGAAACATCAACGCAAGTAGAAATTCGGCATAAGATTATGTTGTTATTAAACTAAAAAAAGCCCGGTTCCAAGAACCGGGCTTTTCAATTATTCAGACAATTATTTTTTGTTCTGCTGGTCTTTTATTGTCTTCTCGTCGATATCAAATTTATTGGTATCGATTCTTGTATTACCAGTCGGATTTGTAGGATTTTCCTGTTCCTTTGTTCTTTTAAACTTTTTTCTATCTTTTATAATTCCCATAATATTTCTTTTTGTTCGTCCTTAAGATAAGGAACAGCTAGTGCAAACTCCGTTAAGGTCGCATTAAACCTTTGTTAGTGGATGTTAAAGTCAAACTTATTTTACGATCGGAGTACTCAACAGCGCATAAAAGGCTTGTATACCATAGGCAATTTGACCGATTTTAAGATTTTCGTTAGGACTGTGTTGGTTGTTATCAGGATTCACCAATGGGACGAGAAATGCCGGGATTTTTAATTCGTTTACAAAAGGGGCAATGGGAACGGTACCTCCCATAATCCTGATCTGCACCACATCCTGTTCAAATTTAGTTTCCAAGGTATTTACAATATGCATTCCGTAAGGATCGCTCAAATCCGTTCGAAAGGCATCTGTTACGGAACCTTCCTTGATCATGATTATTTTTTCATGGTTCAGTCTTTCCTCCTTCGTTGGAATTGTATCTGTACTATAGAAACCTTGTTTTTTTATGAAATCCTTTACCAATTTTTTGAGTCGGTTTCCATCCGATTCCGGTACCAATCTCAGGTCCAATTCGGCTGTTGCAGTTGCGGGAACAATGGTGCGTGCCTCTTCACCGATCCATGCTGAGCCCAATCCCCGTACGTTCAAACTGGGATATTGTAAGGATTCTTGATAGAACGACCCTACTTTATCGGAAGAATTAAATTGGAGCCTTTCCCTAATCTCGACATCGTCATCAGGAACGCTTTTTAAAATAGCTTGGGTGGCATCGTCCAACACAATACCATCGTAGTATCCAGGGATTACTACCCTACCTTCGTTATCCTTGAAAGATGCCAATAATTTGGACAAAATAAAACCTGGGTTTGGGGCATAATTCCCATAATGTCCGCTATGTTGTGGTTTTGCAGCGCCAAATGTAGTCAGTGACAATGAGGTGATACCCCTGCATCCATATACAACGGTAGGTTTGCCCGATGCATGTACGGGCCCATCATTGATAATCAAAAAATCAGCCTTCAAAAGTTCCCTATAGGTTTTCACGGCTTTTGGCAATGGGGCACTGCTTTTCTCCTCCTCACTATCCAATATCACCTTTATGTTAAAAGGTAGGTCAACATCGTTTTCCTTTAATAAATCGATCGTGTTCAGAAACATGACAATAGGCCCTTTATCGTCTGAGGAGGAACGGCCAAAAAGGCGCCATTCATAATTGATATCGGTATCCAGTGCATCAAAGGACTCTTTTTGCCATTGTCCTTCGTTTTCAGACATTAATTCCAAAACATAGGGGTCTTTTTGAATCCATTTGGACGGGTCCACGGATTGACCATCAAAATGCATATAGAAAAGTAGGGTCGGTTTGGTGTCGTCCATGGGCAGTGCTGCAAAAAACAAGGGTAGTCCCTCTGTTTCAAGAATACTTGTGTTAAAGCCACGTTCATTAAATTTATTCCGTAACCAAAGAATATTGTCATCTATGTCATCCGCATTTAGGGCGTCATTTGGAATGGCCACAAAATCCTTCAATTCTTCAATGGTTTTACGCACCTTCGATTTTAAGGACACCACATCTTGACCGGTAACATTGCAAACTGTAGCAATTAAAAGTACAAAGGGTAAAATTCTTTTCATCTGTTTATTTTATTGTTTTTATAGGTCAGATGCAATTCGCCATTAACCATCCCAGTGGGTATCAAGACTAGTTATGGCTCATTTCATAAATGTGTTCTGCCTAATGTATCGACTCAAATTATCTTTAAAGATAGGGCTACGGATTCAAATGAAACTACTTTTTGATCAGGTAAAGAATAATTTTACGAAGTAGCAAGATAAAGGGAAAACCATGCAGAAGGACATCGAACCAATCCATCAAAGCCATTCCTTTGGCCCCACCCACAATCCATCTGATTTTGCCCCAAAGATGCGGTTCAGGGAAAAATGGTGCAAGGCCTAGGGTCAAACAAAGTAGTATAATGATTCGCCAATCGTTGATAAAGCTCATCGTATTTCTTTTATAAAACTAGCGATATTACTTTCCCCATTTTCTGACAAAAATTTTATAAAGGCCGAACCAATAATGGCTCCTTTGGCCCCGCGAGTGGCCTGTTGAAAGGTCTCCGCATCTTTGATTCCAAAGCCCACGATCTGTGGATTTTTCAGTTCCATAGAGGCAATTCGTTCAAAATAGGCCTCTTGCTCGTTTCCAAATCCGGATTTTGAACCCGTAACGCTTGCGGAACTTACCATATAGATAAAACCATTGGAGGCTTTATCAATTTGGCGGATTCTTTCGTCACCGGTTTGCGGGGTAATGAGAAACGTATTCAACAATCCGTATTTTTCAAAAATCGCTTTGTATTCGGACTCGTAGACATCCAAAGGTAAATCGGGCAATATGAGTCCGTCGATACCAATTTCCTGGCATTTCGCGCAAAATGCCTCAACGCCATATTGAAGCACGGGATTAAAATACCCCATGATGATAAGAGGAATGGAAACCGACTCACGGATATCCTTTAATTGATCAAACAGAAAATCCGAGGTCATTCCATTTTTTAAAGCGGCAGTAGAACTTTCCTGTATAGTAGGTCCGTCAGCCAAAGGGTCACTGAAAGGTAGACCAATTTCTATCATATCCACGCCGTTCCTTTCCAAATCCTTGATAATGCTAACTGTGCTATCTAAAGATGGATATCCTGCCGTAAAATAAATGGACAATAGTTTCTTGTCTTCCTTTAATTTCTGTTGTATTCTATTCATCCTTATAACTTAAAATAATCTATGTATGTCTGTAAATCTTTATCGCCCCTTCCAGATAAGCTCATTACTATCACATCGTCTGGTTTAAATTTTTTGTGGTGAAAAATGGCAAAGGCGTGACCGGATTCAATCGCCGGAATAATGCCTTCCAATTGGGAGAGTTCCAGACCTGCCGTCATGGCCTCATCATCGGTGGCGGAATAAAATTCGGCTCTGCCCGATGCATAAAGGTGTGAGTGCATAGGTCCAACGCCCGGGTAATCCAAACCTGCCGAAATGGAGTAGGGTTCCGTAATCTGGCCATCAGGTGTTTGCATCAACATGGTTTTACAACCATGGATGATTCCAATTTTACCTAATGCGGATGTAGCGGCACTTTCCCCGGAATCAATTCCCTTTCCGGCTGCTTCCACTGCGATGATGCCCACTTCCGGCTGGTCCAAAAAGTGGTAATAAGTACCGGCCGCGTTACTTCCGCCACCTATACAGGCCACCACATAATCCGGGTTTTCACGTCCTTCCTTTTCCTTTAACTGCCATTTTATTTCTTCCGATATGACCGATTGAAAACGGGTTACCATATCAGGGTAGGGGTGTGGTCCAATGGCCGAACCAATTATGTAATGGGTGTCCACAGGGTTGTTGATCCAATCCCTAATGGCCTCGTTTGTTGCATCTTTCAAGGTTTTGCTACCTGATGTGGCGGGTCTAACTTCCGCACCCAGCATTTTCATACGGGCAACATTGGGAGCTTGCCGTGCGATATCGATTTCACCCATATAAACGATACATTGCATTCCCATGAGGGCGCACACGGTTGCCGTGGCCACACCGTGCTGCCCTGCCCCTGTTTCCGCTATTATCCTTGTTTTGCCTAGTCTTTTGGCCATCAATATCTGACCAATTGTATTGTTCACTTTATGGGCACCCGTATGGTTGAGGTCTTCCCGCTTTAGGTAGATTTTTGCACCATGTTTCTGCGAAAGTCTTTTTGCAAAGTATAATGGCGATGGCCGCCCCACATAATCTTTTAAGAGCTGATGGAATTCTTTTTGAAAGGATTCCTCATTCATGATTTTTAAATATTTCTGGCGCAGCTCTTCTACATTGGGGTACAACATTTCAGGGATGAACGCTCCGCCAAATTCCCCATAATATCCTTTTTCATCAACATGATATCTCATAATCATAACGTATTAAATGCTTAAATGCAATTTAAATTCAATAAGGTTCTCTATATTTTTTAACCCCGGTCGGTCCTCAAATTTGCTGTTGACGTCAAGGGCATGGCAATATTTTGACCCGGCTGTTTGCAGGAACTTTTTAATTTCTTCAACATTTTCCAGTCCAATCCCTCCGCTTAAGAAATAGGGCTTGGAAGATGGGTAGTTTTTTAAAATTGACCAATCAAAAACGTAGCCGTTGCCGCCTGGAAGTTTGCCCTTTGTATCGAACAAGAAATAGTCACAGACATTTTCGTATGCTTTAAGTATATTAAAATCGAATTTATCCTTTATCGAAAATACCTTAATAGACCTTACAGGTTTTGAAGACCAGCCAGGACTTCCTGTTAACTCTAAAAGTTCTTTACAATATTCCGGGGTCTCATTTCCATGCAATTGTACACCTTGGAGGTCATATTTTTCAATATGTTCCCGCACATAGGATATATCGGCATCTACAAACACCCCAATTTTTTCTATGTCCGATGGTAATGCTGCGATTTCCCCATCAAAATACCTAGCAGAGGGTTCCCAAAATATAAATCCCAAATAATCGGGTCGCAAGACCGCAACCTCCTTGGGATTGTATTTCATACCGCAGATTTTAAGTTTCATAAGACTCTATTTGTCATTCTAAAATGAGCAACGCTATAGAGAAATCTATTTTTGACTTCTCGCGTTCGCTCGAAATGACATTTATTTTTTTAGTTGATCTATAAACATTTTGGCACTTTCACCTGGATTAACCGACTTCATAAAATTTTCACCAATTAGAAAACCTTTATAACCAAATATTTTTAAAGCCTCAATGGCTTCAATAGAGCTTATTCCACTTTCTGAAACCTTTACAAAATCATTTGGGATGAGCTGGGATAATTCCTTGCTGGTATCCAAGCTGACATCGAATGTCTTTAGATTCCGGTTATTGACGCCCAACATATCCAAACTTGGCATGGTGGATTTTTTAAGTTCTTCCTCATTGTGAACCTCTAGTAGCACGTCAAGATCTAACGACTGGGCAAGTTCAGATAGATTTTTGATTTCAATTCGTGTCAGTACCGCCGCTATCAAAAGAATCACATCGGCACCATGGGCCTTTGCTTCCAAAAGTTGGTATTCATCAATTATGAATTCCTTTCTCAAAAGCGGGATATCTACCGATGCCCTTGCCAACAATAGATCCTCCAAGGATCCTCCAAAATATTTAATGTCGGTTAAAATGCTTATGCCACAAACCCCTGCCTTATTATAGCCTTGGGCGACCTGACCCACATTGATATTTTGGTTGATGATGGATTTCGATGGTGAACGCCTTTTATGTTCCGCTATAATACCAGTTTCACTCTTTCTTAAAGCTTCTGCCAAAGAGTTTCTATCCCGCCCAAAAAGAACTGATTTTTCCCATTGTGATGCAGGAATTATGGATTTTTTTAAGGCGACTTCTTTTCTCTTGTCGGCAACTATTTTGTCTAAAATATTCATGATGCACTAATGGCTTGTAATTTCTTTAGAGCGGCTAGTCCCTTACCACTTTTTAGGGACTCCATGGCCAAATCAAATCCTTCTTTGGGACCAATACCTTTTACAGTGCTGATGGCAATTCCTGCATTGGCACAGACGACATTGTTTTGAGCCTCCGTTCCCCTGCCGTTCAGTACGTTCATAAATATTTGGGCAGATTCAGGTATATCATCGCCACCTAGGATAGTATCAGCGGAAATGGGGGAAATACCAAAATCCGAAGGTCTTAGGATGGATTCGGACCCATTGGAAATCGTTTTTGTATCTCCTGTTAAACTGATTTCATCATAGCCGTCCAGAGCGTGTAAAACCGTAAAGTTCTTATCAGTATTTTGATATAGATAGCCATACATTCTTGCCAATTCCAAATTGAAAACCCCCACCATTTGATTTTTTGGAAATGCAGGGTTTACCATAGGTCCCAACATATTAAAGAAAGTCTTTACAGCCAATTCCCTTCTTATAGGGGCCACGTTTTTCATGGCTGGATGAAAAAGTGGTGCATGCAGTACACAAATGCCCGCTTCCTCAATGGATTTTTTAAGGAAATCCGCCTCATTGCTAAACTTGATACCCAGAAATTCCATCACGTTACTACTCCCGCATTTTGATGAAACTCCGTAATTACCGTGTTTGGTAACTTTTATACCGGCACCAGCCGTAACGAAGGAGGCCAAAGTAGAAATGTTGAAAGTGTCCTTACCATCACCGCCTGTACCACATAAATCAATTGGATTGTATTCCGATAGATCAACTGCCAAACATAAATCCAACAAGGCATCCCGGAACCCCTCAAGTTCTTCTATGGTAATGCTCCTCATCATATAAACTGTTAAGAAAGCAGCGATTTGGCTGGTGTTGTAATCTCCCTTGGCAATGTTGACCAAAATCTGTTTCGCATCCTCTTTTTCAAGGATTTCGTGGTTAATGAGTCTATTAAGTGTCTCTTTCATTTTTTTTGTTTTAACCAGTTTTGCAACATTTTTTTTCCTTCTGGGGTTAGTACGGATTCTGGGTGGAACTGTACGCCCCTAACATCGTAGTCCCTGTGCCTAAGTGACATAATCTGTCCGTTTTCATCTAGGGAAGTCGCCTCCAGGCAATCTGGCAAATTGGGGTCTACAACCCAAGAATGGTATCTGCCTATTTCCAATTCCGTCTCAAGACCATCAAAAATATAGTCATCGACGGAAACTCTTATTTTGGTCGCAACCCCGTGGTAAACTTGGTCCAAATTGACCAAGGACCCCCCAAAGACCTCTGCAATGGCCTGTTGTCCCAGACAGACTCCAAAAATACGCTTGGTTGGAGCATACTTTTCAATAATGGGTTTTAATAATCCGGCCTCGTCCGGAATTCCGGGTCCTGGGGAAAGCACAATTTCATCATAATCATCTACGTCTTCCAAATGTAACTGGTCGTTTCGTTTTACGATTACTTCGCAATCCAAATCCTCGAGATAGTGAACCAAATTATAGGTGAAACTATCGTAATTGTCTATCATTAATACCTTTCTTGCCATTTAGATAGTTTCTGCAATTTCCAGAGCCTTGTTCAAGGCCCCCAATTTATTATACGTTTCCTGTAGCTCGTCTTCGGCAATTGACGCCGCGACTAGTCCGGCACCGGCCTGAAAATGAAGTTCATGGTTTTTGCTTAAAAAAGTTCTGATCATTATGGCATGGTTAAAATTGCCGTTAAAATCCATAAACCCAATTGCTCCTCCGTAATAACTACGGCTCGTTTTTTCATATTTTTCAATGAGCTGCATGGCCATGTGCTTGGGCGCTCCACTCAAGGTTCCTGCGGGAAAGGTATCCGCCACAATTTTTAGGGTAGGGATGTCCGGTTTTTTCATTCCCGTAACTTTGGAGACCAAATGGATCACATGGGAGAAATACTGTACCTCCCTATAGGTGTCCACATTGACCAAATTACCGTTTCGGCTTAAATCGTTTCTGGCCAAATCTACAAGCATCACATGCTCGCTGTTTTCCTTATCGTCCAAGGCCAATTTTTTAGCCAGTTCGGCATCTTTTTCGTCATTTCCAGTACGTTTGTAGGTGCCTGCAATGGGATGGATTTCCGCCTTACCGTTTTTAACGATCAGCTGTGCTTCGGGTGAACTTCCAAAAATTTTAAAATCGCCATAATCAAAAAAGAAAAGGTACGGGGAAGGATTTATGGAACGTAATGCCCTATAGACATTGAATTCGTCCCCCTTAAACTTTTGGGAAAACCTTCTGGACAATACCAATTGAAAGACATCACCGCGTTGACAGTGCTTTTTTGCCAAATCCACATGCTCCTTGTATTCCTCGTCCAGTAAATTTGTTTTGACTTCTCCCTCTTTGGAGAAATTGTAGGAAGCAAATGTCCTAACGTTCAACAATCGTTCTATATCGGAAATATTATTCCCCGAATCATAACAGTGCGCAAAAATATAGGCTTCGTTCTTAAAATGGTTTATGGCGATCACGTTTTGGTAGACGGCATAATAGATATCCGGAATTTCGACCGAATTCGGTTTTTGGGAGATTTTAACATCCTCAAAATAACGAACGGCATCATAGGCCATGAACCCAAAAAGTCCGTTGGTTATAAATTTATAGTCCTGTTCTGTTATCTTGAAACTTTTGGCAAAATTGTCAATTTCAGAAATTACATCAGTTTTTTCCGAAATGTCAATAGATTGCTTTTTGGCATCGGGAAATTCCTTTAAAATCCTTTCATCCTGAATTTTTATGGATGCAATGGGATTGCAACAGATATAGGAGAAACTGTTGTCATTGGCATGGTAATCGCTGCTTTCCAGCAAAATGCTATTGGGGAACTTATCCCTAATTTTTAAATACACACTGACGGGCGTTATAGTGTCTGCCAGTATTTTTTTTGAGAATGTCTTTAATGTGTAGGACATGATAAACGTTATAAATTAAAAAAGGCCTGTCGTGATGACAAGCCTCTATATTTTTTACATGGAGTACTAGCTCACGAATGCTGTCGTAAGTTATTCCACCACCAAGTTTTTTTCATTGTTTTCATTGGCGTAAATATAGAAAGGAAATTGAAATGCACCAATTTTATATATAAAAAAATAAAGACCCCTAGGTAAATTCCCTAGAGGTCTTTTATAAAAGTAATTTAGAAGTAGAATGTTAGATGGCCAAATCTACGACCAAATCAAATTCGTCATAGATTGTTTTGTCTCCTAGGTTATCAAAGAAACTTCCAGAGCCGTATCGTACATCATACTTTGCTCTATCTACCTTGAGAGTGGCAGTAGCTTTATTCTCATAAATGGATACAACAAAAGTTACCGGATTAGTCTTTCCTTTGATAGTTAAGTCACCTTTTACAGAATATGAATTCTTGTTCATGGATTCTGCGGATGTAATTACCAATTTGGCGGTAGGGTAATTTTCAACTCCAAAAAAGTCGTCGGATTTTAAATGCCCTTCCAGTTTTTCCTTTCCTTCTCCAGAGGCCATGTCCAAGTTGGTGATCGAAGTCATGTCCACAACGAACTCACCTCCAGTTAATTTGTTGCCATCCATTACCAAATGGCCGGATTTAAGATTTATTGTTCCTTCATGTGATCCCGTTACTTTATAACCTTTCCATGTAACTTTGCTTTCACTGACGTTTACTTCTTTTTTTTCTCCATCAATAGGAGCGTTGGCGGTTGCTGAAAATCCGAATACTAGAGCCAATGCAATGCTTAAAACTGATTTTTTCATGTTTTTAATTTAATTGTTTGAATACTAATTTTTGTTTATAAATGGGTGAATAATCTTTCTTTTGGGTAACGTACCTTTGACAGGTGCTGGGTTTCATCGGATGACGCCCTGTAGCCGATGGCCAATACGACCGAAGCATTTAGGTTTGATTCCTTCAGCCCCAATATTTCATTGTACTTTTCATTCTCAAAACCTTCAATGGGGCAAGTATCAATTTTCATGGAGGCGGCCACGGTCATTAAATTACCAAGGGCCAAATATACCTGCCTGGCCGTCCAGCTATTTTTGTGTTCATTGGGGAGTCCCATTAGTTTCGACTTCATAAAATCCGAATACCCTTTAACGGCTTCATGGGTAATGCCCCGGGTCTGGACCACATTGTCCAAATAGTCGTCTACCAAATCCTCACCAAAAGAATTTTTGTTGGCAAACACTATGACATGGGAGGCATCCGTTATTTGCGATTGGTTCCATGTGACAGGTTTTAGTTTTTCCCTGAGTTCTTTATTTTCAATCACAAAAATATGGTAAGGTTGGAGGCCATAGGATGAGGCGCTCAATCTAGTTGCTTCCAAGAGTGTTTCCAAATCCTCCGAATTAACCTTCTTTGTCGTATCGAATTTTTTGGTGGCGTAGCGCCAATTCAAATCATGTATTATGTCCTTCATTCCATTAAAATTTATCCAATAAACTATTTAGTTCTTTTAATTCAGTGACGGAAAAGTTCTTGACGATGTTCTTTTCCATTTCAAATTTTATGCCATCGATTTCATTTAAAACATCCAAACCCTTTGTAGTGATTTTGATTTCTACTTTCCTTCTGTTCTGCGGACATATTTTTCTGATGACATAATCTTTGGCCAACAATTTGTCAACCAACCTTGTAGTATTGCTCATTTTCGTGACCATCCTTTCATTTATGGTGGATAGGTTGGCAGGTTTATTTTCCTGGCCCCTTAATATGCGCAACACATTGAACTGTTGAATGGAAATTCCAAAGGGTTTTAACGAGGCCGACATCATTTCATTGATCTTGTTGGTAACCAATGTCAAATGAATGATGGTTCTCGCTTCCAAGGGAATTTCTTTTTTTGTTTTTATGATTTCCTCAACGTTCATGTACAAACAATATTTGTATATACAAATTTATGTCGGTTCAAAGGAATTATCCTAATCCAACCGATTTAATTTTTTGTTAAAATTATTTTTAACTGATTTCAAATAGATCCGCTATTTTTGAAAAAAACTATTATGGCAGACTTATCGCAAGAGGAATGGGCCTCTAGGCTAGCGCAGGACGACAATGCAATCATTTTGGATGTTCGAACGGATACCGAAGTCGAGGAAGGGTTTATACCCAATTCGGTCAATATCGATATTTACAAAGGTCAAGGTTTTATAGATGAACTTGAAAAGATGGACAAATCAAAGAACTATTACGTTTATTGCAGGTCCGGCAATAGATCTGGTCAGGCATGTGCCATCATGAACAGTCTTGGTTTTGAAAACGCCTTTAATCTGGAAGGAGGATTTATGAACTGGGAAGGTGAGGTAGCCGAATAAATTGAATTTAAATACTTAAATTGGAGACCCGCCTTGTGCGGGTCTTTTTAATTCTGCCACATGCGGGAAGACTTGTTGCACTACATCTGGAATTACAAAAAGTATCCTAGCCTGGGGTTGAAGACTTCCGGTGGGGAGAATCTTATGATTCTTAACGCAGGCTCCCACAATCTTTTGAGCGGCCCAGATTTTTTTAATGCCCAAGTACGCATAGGGAACCAACTTTGGGCCGGGAATGTGGAAATTCATATAAATGCTTCGGACTGGTACGTACATCATCATGAACAGGACAGTAGTTATGACAATGTAATACTTCATGTGGTTTGGAACGATGATGTATCGGTTTATAGAAAAGACGGGTCGGAAATACCTGCTCTTGAATTAAAAAACTTGATAGATTCCCGTTTGTTGGATGGATATCAAAAATTGATGAAGGGAAATTCCGGTCAGTTTATCAATTGCGGGAAGGATATTAATGAAGTTTCTGGATTCGATTTCAAGAACTGGCAAGATCGCTTGTATTTGGAGCGGTTGGAAGACAAGTCCAAGGTCATCTTGAATCTCTTGGAGAAATTTGGCAATGACTGGGAAAAGGTTTTGTTTACACTTTTGTTAAAGAACTTTGGATCAAAAATCAACGGAGAGGCATTTTTCAGCCTGGGAAAGAATTTGAATTTTTCCCAAGTGAGGCACTTGGTAGGGAAACCTTTTGAATTGGAATGTCTATTATTCGGTATGTCAGGATTGTTGGAGTCCGAGGATATTTTGGATGCATATTATATAGAACTGAAAAAAACTTTTGGATACTTAAAATCCAAATACGAACTGGATTTGACAAGCGTGGCCAAAGTTTCATTTTTTAAATTGAGGCCACCCAACTTTCCAACCATTCGACTTTCTCAGTTCGCCATGTTATATGCATCCTCAAATAATTTATTCCGCGATTTGGTACATTGTTCAAAAGAAGAAATATATGGGCTTTTTAAAATAAGGGCGAGTTCCTATTGGGACACACATTTTAATTTTGGAAAGGAATCAAAAAAATCGCCAAAGAGTATTTCCAAGAAATTTGTTGACCTTTTGATTATTAATACGATAATTCCCGTTAGATACTGTTATTTGAGAAATAAGGGGATCTACAATTCGGACTCCCTACTTTCCCTGATTCAAAATATTGATGAAGAAAAGAATAGTATTATCGATAATTTTAAGCATTTGGATATTCCTGTGAATTCCGCTTTTGAAAGCCAGTCCCTATTACAATTATACAATAACTATTGTACGAGGAATAAATGCTTGCAGTGCGCCGTTGGGACCAAATTATTGAATTTAAAATCCTAATTTTATCCTATGAACATTTTATATAATTTGTTGCATTATCTTCAGAAGCGAGGATTTGAAGTTTGTAGGAGAATTGCTGACCGGCTTGGAATCAGGGCCAGGGTTGTGAGGACTTCCTTTATCTATCTAACTTTCGTTACCCTGGGATTTGGATTTGCCCTATATCTGTTTTTGGCATTTTGGTTAAAAATCAAGGATTTGATCTATACCAAAAGAACATCTGTATTTGATTTATAGTTATGGTTAAGCTCTTTCGTTCCAAACTCTATGTGGCTTTACTATTAATGATAGTGGTGCTGTTTTTTGGGATTTTGGGCTATCGTTATATTGAGGATTATTCTTGGATGGATGCCCTTTATATGACTATCATAACGGTTACGACCGTAGGTTTTTCTGAAGTACGCCCCATGGATATACAAGGGAAAATGTTTACTGTCGTTTTGATAGTGACCAGTGTATTTATCTTTGGTTTTGCCATTTCCGTTATCACGGAATACCTTTTGAATAGAAACAGTCCGCAAATATTAAAATTGAAGAAAGTGAAAAATAGGATCGATAAATTATCAAATCATGTAGTAGTGTGTGGTTTTGGTCGAAACGGGATGCAGGCGGCAGAAAGGCTTAAAGCGTATAAAAAGCCTTTTGTGGTAATTGAAAGGGACAAGGAGCTTTTGGAAAAATATGATGATGAGATACTGTTTATGGAGGGTGATGCCAATGAAGATGAGGTATTGCTAGCTGCCGGAATCGAGAGGGCCAAATACTTGATCGTTACATTGCCAGATGATGCGGCCAATCTATTTGTAGTACTATCCGCACGCCAATTGAATGCGAACCTATTTATCATCAGTAGGGCTTCGCAGGTTACTTCCCAACATAAATTGCAGCTGGCGGGTGCCAATAAAGTGATTATGCCCGATAAAATAGGTGGTGACCATATGGCCTCATTGGTCGTAATGCCCGACCTTATAACCTTTATGGACAAACTATCGGTGGAAGGGGAGCATACTACCAATCTGGAAGAAGTGGCCATCGAGGACTTCTCGAATCAAGTAGATTGCAATTCTTTGCGAGATCTGGACCTACGAAGAAAAACCGGTTGTACGATAATAGGTTATATTGCACCGGATGGCGAATACATAATTAATCCTGAAGCGGACCTTCAATTGCAGCCTAAGAGTAAGGTAATAGTTCTAGGTAGACCGGAACAAATAAAAAAGTTGAATGAAATGTTCCATATTGACTTGAGTTAATTCAACGTTATAATTTGATTGGGTTCATTTTTTTTGTGATATTGCCAAACTAACTAACTAAAAATCAAAAAAAGTATGAAGTATAAACTTCTAAGTCTTTGTTCCTTCATGTTCCCTTTTTTGTCCATGGCCCAAGAGGCCGGTGAAATGGGGATAGATGAAAAAATCGATAAAGTTTTCGGAGACCTAACAGGGTGGTTCGTGGAGTTTATTTTTTACCAGATACCTTTTTCAGAGAATATAAAAATATATTGGGTATTGTTCCCATTGATATTGGGGGCAGGGTTCTTTACCATCTATTTCCGTTTTATAAATTTTACTGGGGTATGGACAGCCTTAAAAGTTGTAATGGGCAAGTATGAGGACATTGAGAAATATGGGGCCAAGGAGCTTTATGGGGAAGATGGAATTGCGGCCGGAGTGGATTTGAACAAGGTGGAAAGCCTTGATAAGCATTTGGCGGATAACAAGGACGAGATTGTAGTCGATGGTGATATTTTGGATACCATAAGGGATGAAAGTTCCAACGGGGAGGTATCCCACTTTCAGGCACTTACGGCAGCGCTATCCGCAACTGTTGGACTGGGGAATATTGCTGGTGTAGCCGTAGCGGTCTCCATTGGTGGGGCGGGCGCTACATTTTGGATGATCATTGCCGGATTTTTGGGAATGGCCTCTAAATTCGTGGAATGTACCCTAGGAGTAAAATACAGGGACGTAGGCAAGGATGGAACTATTTTTGGAGGGCCCATGTATTATTTGAACAAGGGGCTTAAGAACAAGAGCTTAGGGAGGATATTGGCCGGAGCATTTGCTGTTATGTGTATCGGCGGTTCTTTTGGAGGCGGTAATATGTTCCAGGTAAACCAAGCCGTGCAGCTTTTTGAAAATATGACAGGTGGAACCGAGTCCTTTCTTTATGGTTACCGATGGGTTTTTGGTTTGGTCATGGCGGTTTTGGTTGGAATAGTAATCATTGGTGGTATTAAATCCATTGCCAAGGTTACGGATAAGATAGTTCCTTTTATGGTCGTGATTTATGTAGGCGCCTCCCTTTTTGTGCTGATAGCCAAGTTTGATATGATTGGTTGGGCCTTCAATGAGATTATTCAAGGTGCTTTCGCACCTGTGGGAATCGTTGGTGGTGCCGTTGGGGTCATGATTCAAGGGTTTAGAAGGGCGGCCTTTTCAAATGAGGCCGGTGTTGGATCTGCTTCCATCGCCCACTCTGCAGTAAGAACAAAGTACCCTGCTTCAGAAGGTTTGGTAGCTCTATTGGAACCCTTTATAGATACCGTGGTGGTATGTACAATGACAGCGTTGGTACTAATTATAACAGGTAATGTTGACCCAGGAAACGCTGGTCTGAATGATGCCGATGCCATCTTGTTGACTTCAGGTGCATTTGGTTCGGTAATTAGCTGGTTCCCATACGTCTTAACGGTAGCCGTGGTTCTTTTCGCTTTCAGTACCCAAATTTCTTGGTCCTATTACGGTTATCAGGCTTGGGCATATCTTTTTGGAAGAACAAAGAAAACGGAGTATACCTATAAGATTATTTTCTGTCTATTCGTGATTGTAGGAGCCTCTGCGAGTATGGGTTCCGTAATCGGATTTTCAGACGCAATGATTTTTGGTATGATGGTCCCAAATATGATCGGGATTGTGATCTTGGCACCCAAGGTAAAGGGAGAGCTTAAAAAATATATGGATGCCATCAAACTTAAGGTAAAAGCCGTTACTGAATAGTTTTAATCTGATATCATTGAAAAAATCCCACTTCAAGTTTACAAAACAGGAGCGAAGTGGGATTTTCTTTTTGCTTTTACTAATCGTACTGGTGCAAGCCTCTTTTTGGTTGTATAATCATTTTTCAAATGTATATTTTGAGCCCATCGTTTTGGACAAGGAAATGCAAGAAAAAATTGATAACATAAAAGAGGAAAGTAAAAAAAGCGATTCGCTGAAACTCCACCCTTTCAACCCAAATTTCATATCGGATTTCAAAGGATATACATTGGGTCTTTCAGTAGATGAAATCGATCGTCTTCACCGGTTCAGGGATAGAGACCTGTACGTCAACTCCAAGGAAGAATTTCAAGAAGTGACCGGCGTCTCTGATTCTTTGCTGAATTTCATATCGCCCTTTTTTAAATTTCCTGAATGGGCCAATAGTCAAACAAGGACTTTGAAGGATGCAACCAACCTGGAGAAAAGCACTAAACCTATATCTGTTCGAATAAAGGATTTGAACGGAGTGACACTTGAAGAACTTCAAGACATTTATGGGGTAGGGAATGTACTTTCCGAAAGAATATTAAAGTTTAGGGATAGATTGGGCGGTTTTTTATTGGACAACCAGTTATATGACGTATATGGTTTGGAGCCTGCTGTTGCAGAGCGTATCCTTGAGAAATACAGGGTGTTGAACATACCTGAAATTCAAAAGATAGATATCAATACCGCAACGGTAGGGGAACTGTCCAAAATAGTGTACATATCCAGGAGTGTTGCGGAAGGAATTGTAAGTTATCGGGTTAAAAACGGTGAAATCCTGTCCTTTAGTGAATTGACTCAAATCGAGAATTTTCCTGCCGACCGTATTGATAGATTTCCTTTATATTTGTCCCTCAAAAAATAAAGCTATGAACAATATTTACTTCACTGAAGAACATCTTTTGTTTAGGCAAAGCCTAAAGGATTTTTTGCAGAAGGAAGTAGTGCCCCATATAGAGAGATGGGAGGAGACCGGTACCATCGAAAGATTTATTTGGGAAAAGTTTGGTGAGATGGGATATTTTGGTCTTGCCACACCAGAGGAAGATGGCGGTTTAGGTCTGGACTTGTTTTACACCGTTATTTTTTTGGAGGAATTGCAAAAAATAAATTCCGGTGGTTTTGCAGCCGCAATGTGGGCACATGCTTACTTGGCCATGACCTATTTGAACAAGAGGGCCAAAGGGGATATAAGGAAAAAATATCTAGAGCCTAGTGCCTATGGTAAATTAATCGGCTGTCTTGGTGTTACGGAACCTTATGGAGGAAGTGATGTTGCTGGTATGAGAACTACTGCCATACAAAAGGGTGACATGTATATAATTAATGGTTCAAAAACCTTTATTACGAATGGCGTATATGGAGATTATATCATCTTAGCAGCTAAGACAGATAGTACCGCAGGAAATAAAGGAATCAGCATTTTTGTAGTTGATAGAAATGCAAAGGGTGTATCTGCAAATAAATTAAACAAACTAGGGTGGAGGGCTTCGGATACCGCTGAGCTTGCATTTGACAATGTTGAAATTCCCTCAGAGAATTTATTGGGAGAGGAAGGTATGGGATTTTCTTATATAATGGAGGCATTTGCTCTTGAACGCCTTGTAATGGGAATTAATGCGCATGCTAGAGCGGAATATGCTTTGGATTATGCGATGCAGTATATGTCGGAACGTGAAGCGTTTGGAAAAACGATAAATCAATTTCAGGCATTGCGTCATCGAATCGTGGATCTCCACGCGGACATTGAAATTTGTAAGCAGTACAATTATTACGTAGCAAGTAGATTGGACAAAGGTGAGTATGTAGTGAAAGAAGCTACTATTTCCAAACTTAAATCCACCAAAATGGCTGATGAGGTCGCTTACGAATGCCTACAGTTTTTAGGAGGTTATGGATACATTGAAGACTACCCCATGGCACGATTGCTGCGCGATAGCAGATTGGGACCTATTGGTGGAGGAACCTCGGAAATACTCAGGGAAATAATCGCAAAGATTATCATTGATAAAAAGGAATACCGTCCCGCAACCAATTAATGAAGGAATTTTGCTTCAAAAAGAGAAATATTGTTGCCCATATTAAATTAGTTTTTATCTTTGCGGCCTTAATCACAAAAGAAAGGAGGTTGTAGCCCATGTTAATTATACCAGTAAAAGAAGGAGAAAACATAGATAGAGCTTTAAAACGTTTCAAGAGAAAGTTTGATAAGACAGGTACAATGAGGCAGTTGAGAAAACGTCAACAGTTTACTAAGCCTTCAGTAGAGCGAAGAGCTCAAATACAAAAAGCACAATACATTCAAAGTCTAAGGGACCAAGAGGAATTTTAGAAGTTGATATTATATAAGCTAAATCCCGCATCTTGCGGGATTTTTTGTTATTGGTGTTTTCTCCAAAGCAATTCCTAACTTTGGTTCATGCTTTTAGATCAATTCACGGACTACCTTGCCTTGGAGAAAAAATATTCCGGCCACACGGTTAGGGCGTATTGCAAAGATCTTTTGGAGTTTAAGAATTTTTGCCAATCTCAATTTGTGATAGGGAACATTGACACTATTGCCTACACCATAATTAGGAGTTGGATAGTGGCCTTGTCAGACACAGGTATTTCCAATAGGACGATAAACAGGAAAATAGCTTCCCTTAAGGCATACTATAAATTTCTTCAAAAGATTGAATCTATTACAACGAATCCTCTGTCAAAGCATAGGGCCTTGAAAACCCCAAAAAAATTGGAAACTCCGTTTTCTGAGATGGAAATGGAACATGTACTGAACACAATAAGTTATTCCGATGATTTTGAAGGCACGAGGGATATGCTTGTGATACATATATTATATGCTACCGGAATTAGAAGGGCTGAGTTGGTTAACCTTAAGCTTAAAGATGTGGACCTTGAGGAAAAAACCATAAAGGTTTTGGGAAAAAGGAACAAGGAGCGAATCATTCCTTTGATGCGGGAGACCATAACACTCTTAAAGGACTATTTATTAGTAAGAAACACCATGACATTGGCTGAAAATTCAGAGTTTTTATTATTGACGGATAAAGGCAATAAAATATACGAAACCCTTGTTTATAGAATTATAAATAAGTATTTTAGAAAGGTGTCCGTCAAGGTTAAGAAAAGCCCTCATATATTGAGGCATACCTTTGCAACGCATCTCTTGAATAAAGGTGCTGATTTGAATTCTGTCAAGGAGTTGCTAGGCCATTCAAGTTTGGCATCCACGCAGGTTTATACGCATAACAGTATAGCTGAACTTAAAAAAATACATGCTTCTTCCCACCCTAGAGGGAAAAACAAATAGATTGTTTAATTCCGTCCCTAAATAGCAAAGGGGCATAAAATTCCAGCTTATGAAAGTAAACGCACAATCCGTTAATTTTAATGCAGATGTCAAATTGATAAATTTTCTGCAAAACCGTTTGGATAAATTGGAAACTTTTTATGATAAGGTGATTAGTTCCGATGTTTATTTGAAGGTAGAGAATACCAGTTCCAAAGAAAACAAGATTGTGGAAATTAAGTTGAATGTCCCAAAGAATAATTTCATGGTCAAAAAGCAATGTAAATCGTTTGAAGAGGCAGTGGATACGGCATGTAATTCTTTGGAAAGAAAATTGATTAAGAGAAAGCAAAAATTAAGAGCCAACGCATGATGAAAATTTTTTGAAATTTGTTTTGAAAAAACAAATAAATCTATACATTTGCAGTCCGTTAGAAATAGCGGACTTTTTTGTGCTAAAAAAAGCGCTAAAAGTGCCGATGTAGCTCAGCTGGCTAGAGCAGCTGATTTGTAATCAGCAGGTCGTGGGTTCGAGTCCCTCCATCGGCTCCTGGAATAGTGAAAAAGCATTGGGGTGCAGACAAAAAGTAAATAAAAAATACTTGGTGTTTGTTGGGACGAGAAGTTTATCCTGAGCGTGGTCGAAGGGAGTCCCTCCATCGGCTCCTAAGTTCTTAAAATACTGATAAAGCGGGGAGATACTCAAGCGGCCAACGAGGGCAGACTGTAAATCTGCTGACTATGTCTTCGCAGGTTCGAATCCTGCTCTCCCCACATAGCTTTGTCTATCAGTATTGAAGTGAAATTTTGAAAATTTATAAGCGGGAGTAGCTCAGTTGGTAGAGCGTCAGCCTTCCAAGCTGAATGTCGCCGGTTCGAACCCGGTCTCCCGCTCTATTTTCTTGACTTTATAGTCGTTCCTGCGAAGGCAGGAGTCTGCCATATCGCAGGTGGATTCAACACTTTACGCCGGTGTAGCTCAGGGGTAGAGCGTTTCCTTGGTAAGGAAGAGGTCACGAGTTCAAATCTCGTCATTGGCTCAATTAAGGTATAAATTTGTACACTAATATAAACTAAGAATAAAAATTAAATAAACATGGCAAAGGCAACTTTCGATCGTTCCAAACCACACTTAAATATTGGTACCATTGGACACGTGGATCACGGTAAAACTACATTGACTGCAGCTATTACAGAGGTTCTGTCAAACGCAGGTCTTTCTGAAAAGAGAAGTTTCGATTCTATCGACAACGCTCCAGAGGAAAAGGAAAGAGGTATTACAATAAATACATCGCACGTTGAGTACCAAACAGCTAACCGTCACTATGCGCACGTTGACTGTCCAGGTCACGCGGATTACGTAAAAAACATGGTTACCGGTGCTGCTCAGATGGACGGTGCAATTTTGGTTGTTGCCGCTACAGATGGACCTATGCCACAAACTCGTGAGCACATCCTATTGGGTCGCCAAGTAGGTATCCCTAGAATCGTTGTTTTCTTGAACAAGGTGGATATGGTTGATGATGAGGAGTTGTTGGAGCTTGTTGAAATGGAGGTAAGGGAATTGCTTTCTTTTTATGAGTACGATGGTGATAATGGACCTGTAATTTCTGGTTCTGCCTTAGGTGCTTTGAACGGTGAACAAAAATGGGTTGATACTGTTATGCAATTGATGGACGCTGTTGATAGTTGGATCGAATTGCCAGAAAGAGATGTGGATAAGCCATTCTTGATGCCCGTTGAAGACGTATTTACTATCACAGGTCGTGGTACTGTGGCGACTGGTAGAATTGAAACTGGTATCGCAAACACTGGTGACGCCGTAGATATTATTGGAATGGGGGCTGAAAAATTATCTTCAACTATTACTGGTGTTGAAATGTTCCGTAAAATTTTGGACAGAGGTGAAGCAGGAGATAATGTTGGAATCTTGTTAAGAGGTATTGAGAAATCTCAAATTAGCCGTGGAATGGTTATCTGTAAGCCAGGTTCTGTAAAGCCGCATGCTAAATTTGAAGCTGAGGTGTATATTTTGAAAAAGGAAGAAGGTGGTCGTCACACTCCTTTCCATAACAATTATCGTCCGCAGTTCTATGTAAGGACAACAGACGTAACCGGTAATATTTCCCTTCCGTCAGGTGTAGAAATGGTAATGCCAGGTGATAACCTTACAATTACCGTTGAATTAATTCAACCAATTGCACTTAGCGTAGGTCTTCGTTTTGCTATCCGTGAAGGAGGTAGAACTGTAGGTGCTGGTCAGGTTACTAAGATTTTGGATTAATCCAATTATTTATAAATAATATACTTTAAGGGTGTCCGTCTTTTAGGCGGATACCTTTAAATGTAAATACATATTTGTGTCACTTTTATTTATGTGATGCACACATACGGGTGTAGCTCAGTTGGTAGAGCACTGGTCTCCAAAACCAGGTGTCGGGAGTTCGAGTCTCTCCTCCCGTGCTGAAAAATTGGCAACGCAAAGAAACGAGAAGTTTATCCGTGGGCATAATCAAGGGGAATCTCATTTAATGCAAAATTTGCAATTGGGGAAGTTACATTCCTAGATTTTTTTGAACTTAATACAGTAGAGATGTTGACATATATTAAAGAATCCGTTGAAGAACTCAGGAATAATGTTACCCTTCCATCCAGGGCAGAGGCCTCAAACTTAATGGTAGTGGTCGCTGTTTTTTCCATCATTTTCGCTTTGGCGACTTGGGGAGTGGATACGGTATTCAGCAAAGTAGTTCAACTGTATTTTGATTACGTTTTAAATTAATTTGAGCTCTATGTCAGAAGTATTGGAAAAGAAATGGTATGTGGTTAGGGCTGTAAGTGGTCAGGAGAACAAGATTAAGGGGTATATCCAAAGTGAGGTCGATAGGCATGGTTTTTCTGATTATTTGGAAGAGGTTTTGGTTCCAACGGAAAAGGTAATTCAAATTAGGAACGGAAAAAAAATCAATAAGGAAAGAGTTTACTTTCCGGGCTATATTATGGTGAAGGCCAATTTAGGTGGTGAAATGGTGCATATAATACGCTCCATTACTAATGTAATTGGCTTTTTAGGGGAAACTAAAGGAGGTGATCCTGTACCTCTTAGGAAATCTGAGGTTAACAGGATGTTAGGTAAAGTAGATGAGTTGACCGTAAATACGGATAGTGTTGCAATACCTTTCGTTTTTGGGGAAACTGTAAAGGTTATTGATGGACCTTTCAATGGGTTTAACGGTACCGTTGAAAAAATAAATGAAGAAAAGCGTAAGCTTGAGGTAATGGTAAAGATTTTCGGTAGAAAAACGCCATTGGAATTAAGCTACATGCAAGTAGAAAAGATTTAAGATAATTGTTACATATTTAAAAGTAGTGTTGCTTCCATTAACACACTTTCAATTTAATTTTAAACAATGGCAAAAGAAGTAGGTAAAGTAGTTAAACTACAAGTTAGGGGAGGTGCAGCGAATCCATCGCCACCGGTTGGACCCGCCTTAGGTGCTGCCGGTGTTAACATTATGGAGTTCTGTAAGCAGTTCAATGCTCGAACGCAGGACAAGCAAGGTAAGGTTTTACCAGTTGTTATCACCGTGTATAAAGACAAGTCGTTTGACTTTGTCGTGAAAACACCACCAGCGGCAGTTCAGCTATTGGAAGCGGCTAAGATTAAAAAGGGATCTGGCGAGCCTAACAGAGTAAAATTGGGTAGTGTAACCTGGGATCAAATCAAGGCGATTGCCGAAGATAAGATGGTAGACCTTAATGCATTTACGATTGAAGCGGCAATGAGCATGATTGCAGGGACCGCTCGTTCAATGGGTATGAAGGTTGCAGGTAAAAGACCTTTTTAAAATCTTAAAAAGCAATTAAATGGCAAAATTGACAAAAAAGCAAAAGGAAGCCCACTCTAAAATCGAAAAGGACAAATTGTATTCCTTAGAAGAGGCTTCTGCTTTAGTAAAAGAGATAACAAGCACAAAGTTTGATGCGTCCGTAGATATTGCCGTGCGTTTGGGTGTAGATCCACGTAAGGCGAATCAAATGGTACGTGGGGTGGTAACACTTCCTCATGGAACCGGTAAGGATGTGAAAGTTTTGGCTTTGGTTACACCAGATAAGGAAGCCGAAGCAAGGGAAGCAGGTGCTGACTATATTGGATTGGACGAATATTTGGATAAAATTAAAAACGGTTGGACAGATGTTGATGTAATTATCACTATGCCAAGTGTTATGGGTAAACTGGGCCCTTTAGGACGTGTTCTTGGACCAAGAGGATTAATGCCCAATCCAAAAACAGGTACAGTGACAATGGATATTGCCAAGGCCGTATCTGAGGTGAAAGCTGGTAAAATTGATTTTAAAGTTGACAAGACGGGTATAGTACATGCCGCAATAGGGAAAGTTTCTTTCTCTCCCGATAAAATTGCAGGCAATGCTAAGGAGCTCTTGGAGACATTGAACAAGATGAAACCAACTGCCGCTAAAGGTGTTTACATGAAAAGTATTTTCCTGTCAAGCACCATGAGCCCAAGTGTTCAATTGGACCCAAAGTCAGTTTAAGCACTGCTAGTTAAAAATATCAATTATGACAAGAGAAGAAAAAGCAACGGTTATACAGGATTTAACTACGCAGTTGGGTGAGAATTCCATTATTTACCTAGCGGATATTTCTGGAATGGACGCTGGAACAACCTCTGATTTAAGAAGGGCTTGTTTTAAGGCAAATATCAAACTGGCAGTAGTTAAGAATACATTGCTTGCAAAGGCAATGGAAGCTTCCGAAAAGGAATTTGGTGAACTACCTGAAGTGTTGAAGGGGAATACCTCTTTAATGTTCTCTGAAGTTGGCAACGCTCCGGCAAAGCTTATCAAGAATTTCAGGAAAAAATCAAATAAGCCCTTATTAAAAGGTGCCTTTGTTGAAGAAGCAGTTTATATAGGTGATGAAACTTTGGATGCTTTAGTTAGCATTAAGTCCAAGGAAGAAATGATAGGGGAAATTATTGGATTGTTACAATCCCCAGCTAAAAATGTTATTTCCGGACTTAAATCTGGTGGAGGTAAACTTGCCGGTATCCTTAAAACATTATCTGAAAAATAAGTACGCACTAAAAACTAAGTATATTTTAAAATTTTATTAAACGATAGAAAATGGCAGATTTAAAAGATTTCGCAGAACAATTGGTTAACCTTACAGTAAAGGAAGTAAATGAGTTGGCCGCTATATTAAAAGATGAGTATGGTATCGAGCCTGCTGCAGCTGCAGTAGCCGTTGCTGCTGGTGGTGGTGCCGCTGATGCTGGTGAAGCCGTAGAGGAAAAATCAGAATTCGATGTAATATTGAAATCTGCAGGAGCTTCTAAGCTAGCAGTGGTTAAATTGGTTAAGGAATTGACAGGTTTAGGATTGAAAGATGCTAAGGATATCGTTGATAGCGCACCAAAGGCTGTTAAGGAAGGTATCTCCAAAGATGAAGCAGAAGGTATCAAAAAATCATTGGAAGAAGCAGGAGCGGAAGTTGAGCTTAAATAATAGCTTTAACCATATTGAATTTGGTTTAGGTCTTTTCGCATTCTGCGGTTAGACCTAAGCCTTTTTATAGAATTAGGTATATAAAGAGGTATACCACCCAAATAGTACTCACGATCAAAACACTGTCCGTAGATGTTCACAAATCAGACTGAAAGAATAAATTTTGCATCCGCTAAGAATACTCCGCACTATCCGGATTTCTTGGATATTCAGATCAAATCTTTTCAAGATTTTTTCCAGCTTGAAACCAAATCTGATCAAAGAGGTGATGAAGGATTGTACAATACCTTCATGGAGAACTTTCCAATTACTGATACAAGAAATCAGTTCGTACTGGAATTTTTAGATTATTTTATCGATCCGCCAAGATACTCTATCCAAGAGTGTATAGAGCGCGGTCTTACCTATAGCGTTCCATTAAAGGCGAGGTTAAAACTATATTGTACAGATCCAGAACACGAAGATTTCGAAACAATAGTACAGGATGTTTATTTAGGGACCATTCCTTACATGACGCCAAGTGGTACATTTGTAATAAATGGAGCTGAAAGAGTGGTTGTTTCCCAATTGCACCGATCTCCAGGCGTTTTCTTTGGACAATCTTTTCACGCCAACGGAACCAAGTTATATTCTGCCAGGGTGATTCCTTTTAAAGGTTCTTGGATAGAATTTGCAACAGATATCAATGGTGTCATGTATGCCTATATCGACAGAAAGAAAAAATTACCCGTTACTACCTTATTTAGGGCAATCGGGTTTGAAAGGGATAAGGATATTTTGGAAATTTTTGATCTTTCGGAGGAAGTAAAAGTTTCCAATGCCGGACTCAAAAAAGTTCTTGGTCGCAAATTGGCGGCAAGGGTCTTGAACACTTGGCATGAGGATTTTGTGGATGAGGATACAGGCGAGGTAGTTTCAATCGAGAGAAACGAAATTGTCTTAGATCGAGATACGATTCTGGAAAAGGAGCATATTGCCGAAATTTTGGAGGCTGACGTTAAGACTATTCTTTTACACAAGGAGAACAATGCGCAGTCTGATTATGCCATCATTCATAACACACTTCAAAAGGACCCAACGAATTCTGAAAAAGAGGCTGTTGAGCATATTTACAGGCAATTGCGTAATGCCGAGCCGCCCGATGAAGAAACGGCACGGGGTATTATCGATAAATTGTTCTTTTCCGATCAGCGCTACAACTTAGGTGAAGTGGGTCGTTACAGAATGAACAAAAAATTGGGTCTTGATATTGGAATGGACAAACAAGTCTTGACCAAGGAAGATATCATAACCATTATAAAATATTTAATAGAGTTAATTAACTCGAAAGCGGAGATTGATGATATTGACCACCTTTCAAACCGTCGCGTACGTACGGTAGGTGAGCAATTGTCACAACAGTTTGGTGTGGGTCTTGCCCGTATGGCAAGAACGATTCGTGAGCGTATGAACGTACGTGATAACGAGGTGTTTACCCCGATCGATTTGATCAATGCGAAGACCTTATCTTCGGTAATCAATTCCTTCTTCGGTACCAACCAGCTGTCTCAGTTCATGGATCAAACGAATCCATTGGCGGAGATAACACATAAAAGAAGGTTATCAGCACTTGGGCCAGGGGGTCTTTCTAGGGAAAGGGCCGGTTTTGAGGTACGTGACGTGCACTATACTCATTATGGACGTTTATGTCCTATAGAAACACCTGAAGGTCCAAACATTGGTTTGATATCATCCCTTTCGGTATTCGCCAAGGTAAACCCAATGGGCTTCTTGGAAACTCCATATAGAAAAGTTGAGAATTCCAAAGTAGATTTGGAGAATTACGTCTATCTAAGTGCCGAGGAAGAAGAAGGAATGAAGATTGCACAGGCAAACATTCCTCTTAAGGAAAATGGCCAGATTGATACCGATAAGGTTATTGCTAGGGAAGAAGGTGATTTCCCAGTAGTTGATCCTGCTGAAATTCACTATACCGATGTTGCACCAAACCAGATTGCATCTATTTCTGCATCCCTGATTCCTTTCTTGGAGCATGATGATGCGAACCGTGCCTTGATGGGATCGAACATGATGCGTCAAGCAGTCCCACTTCTAAAACCACAATCCCCAATTGTTGGTACCGGTCTAGAAAGGCAGGTAGCTTCAGATTCAAGGGTATTGATCAATGCGGAAGGTGATGGTACAATCGAATATGTGGATGCTGAAAAAATTACTATAAAGTACGATCGAACGGACGAAGAAAGATTGATTTCCTTTGATGAAGATGAAAAGACATATTTCTTGGTTAAATTTAGAAAGACGAACCAAGGTACTAGCATAAACCTGAAGCCAATCGTAAAGAAAGGGGATAGGGTTAAAAAAGGCCAGGTATTGTGCGAAGGGTATGCGACTGAGAAAGGAGAATTGGCGTTGGGTAGAAACCTTACCGTAGCTTTCATGCCTTGGAAGGGATATAACTTTGAGGATGCTATCGTTATTTCTGAAAAAGTGGTGAGAGAAGATATATTTACTTCCATCCACGTAGATGAATATTCTTTGGAGGTCCGTGATACTAAATTAGGTGCTGAAGAGCTTACACACGATATTCCAAACGTTTCGGAAGAAGCAACAAAGGATTTGGATGAAAACGGTATGATCCGTATTGGTGCCGAAGTGAAACCTGGCGACATATTAATAGGTAAGATTACTCCAAAAGGAGAATCAGATCCTACGCCAGAGGAGAAATTATTGCGTGCCATCTTCGGTGATAAGGCCGGTGATGTAAAGGATGCCTCCTTGAAAGCTTCACCATCCCTAAGAGGTGTCGTTATAGATAAGAAACTTTTCTCTAGATCTGTAAAGGATAAGAGAAGGCGTTCTGAGGATAAGGAGGAACTATCCAAATTGGAATTGGAATATGAAGTTAAGTTCCAAGAATTAAAGGATATCTTGATTGAAAAACTGTTTACGCTGGTAAATGGTAAAACTTCTCAAGGTGTATTGAATGATCTAGGTGAGGAAGTATTGCCAAAAGGTAAGAAATACACTATGAAAATGTTAAACTCTGTTGATGACTTTGCCCACTTGGTGGGTGGAAGTTGGACTACGGATGCCGATACAAATAATTCTGTGGCAGACTTGCTTCATAATTATAAAATCAAATTGAACGACCTTCAGGGTAACCTGAGAAGGGATAAGTTTACGATTTCCGTTGGTGATGAATTACCTGCAGGAATTATGAAATTGGCCAAAGTTTACATAGCCAAGAAGCGTAAGCTTAAAGTAGGTGATAAAATGGCCGGTCGTCATGGTAACAAGGGTATCGTTTCCAGAATAGTACGTCAAGAAGATATGCCGTTCCTGGAAGATGGAACGCCTGTGGACATTGTGTTGAACCCACTTGGTGTACCTTCCCGTATGAACATTGGTCAGATTTATGAGACCGTATTGGGTTGGGCCGGACTAAAATTAGGTAGAAAGTTCGCTACGCCTATTTTCGATGGTGCATCTTTGGATGAAATAAACAAATATACCGATGACGCCGGTATCCCAAGATTTGGACACACCTATTTATTTGACGGTGGTACGGGACAGCGTTTTGATCAACCTGCTACTGTGGGAGTCATCTATATGTTGAAACTAGGTCACATGGTAGATGATAAGATGCACGCGCGTTCTATAGGACCATACTCTTTAATTACGCAGCAACCATTGGGTGGTAAAGCCCAGTTTGGTGGTCAGAGATTTGGAGAAATGGAGGTTTGGGCCTTGGAGGCCTACGGTGCTTCTGCAACCTTGCGGGAAATATTGACCGTTAAGTCGGATGATGTTATCGGTAGGGCGAAGACCTATGAGTCCATCGTGAAAGGTGAGACGATGCCAGAACCTGGTTTACCAGAATCTTTCAATGTATTGATGCACGAACTTAAGGGATTAGGTTTGGATATTCGATTGGAAGAATAAGCGATGGTCTTTTGGGGCTATTTTAAACACAATTAAAATCATTATCAGTACGCTATTATGGCTAGAATAAAAGATAATAACCAAGTAAAAAGGTTTGATAAAATTTCAATCGGATTGGCTTCGCCAGAAGCAATTTTGGCAGAGTCAAGGGGTGAGGTTTTAAAGCCTGAAACAATTAACTATAGAACCCACAAACCAGAACGTGACGGATTGTTCTGTGAGCGTATATTCGGACCCGTAAAGGATTACGAATGTGCCTGTGGAAAGTATAAGAGAATCCGTTACCGAGGTATTGTTTGTGACCGTTGTGGTGTTGAGGTTACCGAGAAAAAGGTACGTAGGGATAGGGTTGGTCACATCAATTTGGTAGTGCCTGTTGCACACATTTGGTACTTCCGGTCATTGCCAAACAAAATTGGTTATTTGTTAGGCCTTCCTTCCAAGAAATTGGACATGATTATTTACTACGAGAGATACGTAGTAATTCAGCCTGGTATCGCCAAAGGACCTGAAGGTGAGGAAATTAAAAAAATGGATTTCTTGACCGAAGAGGAGTATTTGAACATTTTGGAATCCATTCCCCAAGAGAATCAATACTTGGAGGATACCGATCCTAACAAGTTCATTGCGAAGATGGGTGCAGAGTGTTTGATCGATCTTTTGGGCAGAATCAATTTGAAAGAACTTTCTTTTGAATTAAGACATAAGGCAAATACGGAGACTTCAAAACAAAGAAAGACCGAAGCTTTGAAAAGACTTCAGGTTGTTGAGGCTTTGAGGGAATCCCAGGATAACCGTGAAAACCTTCCAGAGTGGATGATTATGAAAGTAATTCCGGTAATTCCGCCAGAATTGCGTCCATTGGTTCCTTTGGATGGTGGTCGTTTTGCGACTTCGGATTTGAACGATTTGTATAGAAGGGTAATCATCAGAAATAACCGCCTAAAAAGGTTGGTAGAGATCAAAGCTCCTGAGGTCATTCTGAGAAATGAGAAACGTATGCTTCAAGAAGCGGTCGATTCACTTTTTGATAATACCAGAAAGGCATCGGCAGTAAAAACCGAGTCTAACCGACCCTTGAAATCGCTTTCTGATTCCTTGAAAGGTAAGCAAGGACGATTCCGTCAAAACCTATTGGGTAAACGTGTGGATTATTCGGCACGTTCGGTTATCGTTGTTGGACCAGAAATGAAATTGTTCGAATGTGGCCTTCCAAAGGATATGGCTGCCGAGCTATATAAGCCTTTTGTCATTAGGAAATTGATTGAACGGGGTATAGTTAAGACCGTTAAGTCTGCCAAAAAGATTATAGATAAGAAAGAACCTGTTGTTTGGGATATTCTTGAAAATGTATTGAAAGGACACCCCGTATTACTGAACCGTGCACCTACGTTGCACCGTTTGGGTATTCAGGCATTCCAGCCTAAATTAATAGAAGGTAAGGCGATTCGCCTACATCCATTGGTATGTACCGCCTTCAACGCGGATTTTGACGGTGACCAGATGGCCGTTCACTTGCCATTGGGCCCAGAGGCCATTTTGGAAGCTCAATTGTTGATGCTGGCTTCCCATAATATCTTGAACCCGGCTAATGGTTCTCCAATTACCGTACCTTCACAAGATATGGTTTTGGGTCTGTATTATATGACCAAAGAGCGTATATCCACACCAGAGGTACCAGTAAAAGGAGAAGGTTTGACATTCTATTCTGCGGAAGAGGTTGAAATTGCTTTCAATGAAGGTAAAGTGGCCTTGAATGCGGGAATTAAGGTAAGGGCCAAAGATTTCAATGAAGACGGGGAACTGGTATACCAGATTATCCAAACTACTGTAGGTAGGGTATTGTTCAACATGGAAGTACCTGAAGCGGCTGGATATATTAACAAAGTATTGAACAAGAAATCCTTAAGGGACATTATTGGGGATATTTTATCCGTTACCGATGTGCCTACTACAGCTGATTTCTTAGATAAGATTAAAACTATGGGATACGATTTCGCCTTTAGGGGAGGATTGTCCTTTAGTTTAGGTGATATTATCATTCCGGAAGAAAAGCATGAAATGATTGCCGATGCCAATGGACAGGTCGATAATATTATGGCTAATTATAACATGGGTCTGATAACCAACAACGAGCGCTATAATCAGGTAATTGATGTTTGGACTTCTACAAACGCCATGTTGACCGAATTGGCCATGAAACGTATACGGGAGGACCAACAAGGATTCAACTCGGTTTATATGATGTTGGATTCCGGTGCGAGGGGCTCTAAAGAGCAGATTCGTCAGTTGACAGGTATGCGTGGATTGATGGCAAAACCAAAAAAATCTACGGCCGGTGGTGGTGAAATTATTGAAAACCCTATTCTTTCCAACTTTAAGGAAGGTCTTTCAATCCTTGAATACTTTATCTCTACGCACGGTGCACGTAAAGGACTAGCGGATACGGCCCTTAAAACGGCGGATGCAGGTTACCTAACACGTCGTTTGGTGGATGTATCCCAAGATGTTATCATCAACATAGAAGATTGTGAGACGTTAAGAGGTGTTGAAGTTCAAGCACTAAAAAAGAACGAGGAAATTGTTGAAACTTTAGGAGAACGTATTCTAGGGCGTGTCTCGTTACATGATGTATATGATCCAATTACAGAGGAGTTATTATTGACTGCCGGTCAGGAAATTATGGAGTCCGATGTGAAGAAAATTGAGGCGTCTCCTGTAGAAACCGTAGAGGTAAGATCTGCATTGACTTGTGAGGCACAACAGGGAATCTGTGCCAAATGTTATGGTAGAAACCTTTCTACCAATAAAATGGTTCAAAGAGGTGAAGCTGTTGGTGTTGTGGCTGCACAGTCCATTGGTGAGCCTGGTACTCAGTTGACCTTGCGTACCTTCCACGTGGGCGGTATTGCTGGTAACATATCTGAGGATAACAAACTTGAAGCTAAATTCTCCGGTATCGCCGAAATAGAAGATTTGAGAATCGTTAAGGGTGAGAATTCAGAAGGTAAGCCTGTAAATATCGTTATTTCCAGAACTACCGAAATTAAAGTGGTGGATGCCAAAACGGGCATTACCCTAAGTACGAATAATATCCCATATGGTTCGCAACTTTTCATTGAAGACGGTGCTAAGGTCCAGAAAGGTGATTTAATTTGTTCTTGGGATCCATATAACGGAGTTATCGTTTCTGAATTCCCTGGAAAGATTGCGTACGAAAACATTGAGCAGGGTGTTACCTACCAAGTCGAGATTGACGAACAGACCGGTTTCCAAGAAAAGGTGATTTCTGAATCTAGAAACAAAAGGTTGATTCCAACGCTTCTTATTCAGGACAATAAAGGAGAAACATTACGTTCTTATAATCTTCCTGTTGGTTCCCATATAATGGTGGACGACGGAGATAAGATCAAAGAAGGTAAAATCTTGGTCAAGATACCTCGTAAGTCCGCTAAGGCAGGGGATATTACCGGTGGTCTTCCAAGGGTAACCGAATTGTTCGAGGCTCGTAATCCTTCCAACCCAGCGGTTGTATCCGAGATTGATGGTGTTGTTTCTTTTGGTAAAATTAAAAGAGGTAACCGAGAAATCATAATCGAATCCAAACTCGGAGAAATTAAGAAATACCTGGTAAAGCTTTCCAACCAGATTCTAGTTCAGGAAAATGACTACGTAAGGGCGGGAATGCCACTTTCTGATGGCTCTATTACTCCAGAGGATATATTAGCGATAAAAGGTCCATCAGCTGTACAACAATACTTGGTTAACGAGGTACAGGAGGTATACCGTTTACAAGGTGTGAAGATTAACGATAAGCACTTTGAGGTTGTTGTAAGACAGATGATGCGTAAAGTAAGAATTGAAGATCCGGGAGATACTATTTTCTTGGAAAACCAACTTATTCATAAAGATGACTTCATTATCGAAAATGATGAGATTTTTGGTAAGAAAGTCGTTATGGAAGCAGGTGATTCTGAGAACCTTAAACCAGGTCAAATCGTTACTTTAAGGGAGCTAAGAGATGAAAATTCTGTTCTTAAACGAAATGATAAGGCATTGGTAGAGGCTAGGGATGCAGTTGCTGCCACAGCAACTCCTATACTCCAAGGTATTACTCGAGCTTCGTTACAAACCAAGTCGTTTATATCAGCGGCCTCCTTCCAGGAGACAACCAAGGTCTTGAACGAGGCAGCCGTTAGTGGTAAAGTGGATACCTTGGAAGGTCTGAAAGAAAATGTAATCGTGGGACATAAAATACCGGCAGGTACCGGTATGAGGGACTATGAAAACATAATCGTAGGATCTAAGGAAGAATATGATGAAATCATGGCTAGAAAAGAGGCCTTAAGATTCTAATATTAAAGCCCTCATAAGTGAGGGCTTTTTCTTTTTTAATTATCATTTGTACATAGTATGAGCGAAAATAAAAATCAAAATCAGAAACAAATCAATATAGAGTTGGATGAAAAAACGGCTGAAGGTATTTACTCGAATTTGGCCATTATAAATCACTCAGTTTCAGAATTTGTAGTTGATTTTATTAGTATGATGCCCGGTGCTCCAAAGGCAAAGGTCAAAAGTAGAATTATATTGACGCCCCAGCACGCCAAGAAATTTTTAAAGGCATTAAACGATAATGTACAACGGTTTGAAAAGGCCCATGGTACCATTAAGGATTATGAACAACCGACCATACCCTTAAATTTTGGTCCTACAGGCGAGGCCTAAAAAAGTAAAGTCCCGCTTTCAAGCGGGACTTTTTTATTCCAGTTCAGAAGTAAAATAAAGTTTTACGGAAGGATATTTTTGCTGTGTCATCTGCAGGGAGAATTGGGAATCGGCCAAAAACACCAACTGATTCCTTTTGTCCTTGGCCAGAAACTTTTGCTTTACGCGGATAAACTCCTTGTATTCATCGCTTTTAGTATTATCCGTACCCACCCAACAGGCTTTATAAACAGGAAAATTTTCATAACTACATTTTGCACCATACTCGTGTTCCAAACGGTATTGGATTACTTCAAACTGTAAGGCCCCAACAGTTCCAATTACTTTTCGGCCATTCATTTCCAAGGTAAATAGCTGAGCAACCCCTTCATCCATTAATTGGTCAATCCCTTTATATAGCTGTTTGGACTTCATGGGATCTGCATTGTTTATGTACCTAAAGTGCTCGGGCGAAAAACTGGGAATGCCTTTATAGTGCAGAACTTCACCTTCCGTTAGGGTGTCTCCAATTTTAAAATTTCCAGTATCGTGTAGCCCCACGATATCCCCGGGATAGGAAACATCAACAATTTCCTTTTTCTCCGCAAAAAATGCATTGGGACTGGAAAATTTCAAATTCTTGTCCAGCCGGACATGATGATAAGGCTTGTTTCGTTCAAATGTACCGGACACCACCTTTACGAATGCCAAACGGTCCCTATGTTTGGGGTCCATATTCGCATGTATTTTAAATACAAACCCGGTTAGGTTTTTTTCATCAGCCTTTACCAAGCGTTCTTCGGCCATTTTATCTTTTGGGGAAGGAGCAATTTCTATAAAGCAATCCAATAATTCCCTTACCCCAAAATTATTCAATGCAGAACCAAAAAATACCGGTTGTTGTTCCCCTTTTAAATAAAGTTCCTTATTAAAGTCAGGATAGACACCCCAAACAAGGTCTAGATTTTCTCTGAGATTCTCGGCCGCTTTTGTACCGATGATCTTTTCCAATTCTGGACTTTCAATGTCATCAAAGGCAATAGTTTCCTCTATATTCTTTTTGCTGTCACCGCTAAATAAATTTATATTTTTTTCATAAATATTGTATATGCCCTTAAAATCGTATCCCATACCAATGGGAAAACTAAGTGGGGTCACTGAAAGACCTAGTTTTTGTTCCAGCTCATCCATTAGGTCGAAAGCATCCTGTCCTTCCCGGTCCAGTTTGTTTATAAAGACCAACATGGGTATTTTGCGCATACGGCACACTTCTACCAATTTCTCGGTTTGTTCCTCCACACCTTTTGCAACATCAATGACAACGATAACGCTATCCACCGCGGTCAAGGTTCTAAAAGTATCTTCGGCAAAATCTTTGTGTCCTGGAGTATCTAGAATATTTATTTTTTTATCCTTATAAATAAAGGCCAGTACGGAAGTAGCCACGGAAATTCCTCGCTGGCGTTCAATTTCCATAAAGTCGCTAGTGGCAGTTTTCTTAATTTTATTGTTTTTAACTGCGCCTGCTTCTTGAATGGCTCCCCCAAATAATAGTAATTTTTCGGTTAGCGTCGTTTTACCTGCATCCGGATGCGAAATAATACCAAAAGTCCTTCTTCTTTCAATCTCTTTTTTGAAACTCATTCGGTCAAAATTTGCCGCAAAAGTAAGCTAAATTGAACACTTTGTAAATGGGATGTATTTGTTTGTTAATTTAGTTAAACAGGATGGTTACTTTTATAGTTAAAACATGTCTAAAGGACTATAAATAGGGAAAATGTAAGTATTTTTTCACAGTTTAAAGAGATTTATTAACAACTTATCCGAATTAAACAATACTTGAATTTTAAGAATGTATCTTGCGCATAATTTTCGTTAGGGAAAGCCCAAATCCTACCTTACTACACGTACATGTCATGGTGATTGTTTTAATAAACTATCATTATGGAAATGAAAAGTTATACGACTGGTTTTAATACCAGACCTTTTAGATACTTTTTCCTAGTATTAATTGGCTTTTTAATTTATTGCTCCCTACAGGCAAATACCGTTATTAACAATGCATTCGTCTTTACGGACTACGATGGAGATGGTGTGTACGACCATGAAGATATTGACGATGATGGTGATGGAATTGTGGATTTGGTAGAAGATAAGAACCTCGATGGGGATAATAACCCCGCAACCAATCCTACGGACACTGACGGTGATGGAGTTCCAGATTATTTAGATTTGGATTCGGACAATGATGGTATTTTAGATAATTTGGAAGGCCAAAACTTCCATACTTACAGACCAAAATCCGGAATTGATTCGGATGGAAATGGTTTGGATGATACTTACGAATCTTATCCTGGAGCTGGTGAAGGAGTAGCAGTTAACGACAGGGACAATGATGGATATCCTAACCATTTAGATATAGATACTGATAACGATGGCATTCCAGACAATGTGGAGGCCCAGACGACTTTAGGCTACATTGCTCCAAATAATGATGACCCTGCTACTTATTTTTCAAATCAAGGTGTTAATAGTGCATATATTGGTGGCTTGACACCAGTTAATACCGATGGCACCCCGCCACCCAATAAACCGGATTATCAAGATTTTGATAGTGATGACGATTTGGTACCGGACAACAACGAAGGGAATGACTTTAACTTCGACGGCATTCCGGACCAATCATTTACAGGCATCGATACCGATGGCGACGGATTGGACGATGGTTACGAGGGAAGTGATGTCAACGATGGTTTTGACGTGAACGACGAGATTGACGACCCAGGCAATGATCTCCCAAATACAGATGGTGCTGATGATGTTAATTTTAGGGATTTTGATGATGATAATGACGGTTTGACGACACCTGAGGAAGACATTAATGGCAACAACGACCCTACCGATGACGATACTGATGATGATGGCAGACCTAACTATTTGGACGTGGATAATAATCAAGGTCCTGACACGGACGGTGATGGGGTTCCGGATAGTTCCGATCTGGACGACGACAACGATGGGATATTGGATACGGTGGAGGATCCCAACCTAGACGGTGACAACGACCCTTTGACAAATCCATTGGATACCGATGGTGACGGATATCCCAACCATTTGGATATCGACAGCGACAACGACGGCATCCCGGACAATGTGGAGGCCCAGACCACAGATGGTTATATAGCACCGAACGATGACGATGAGGCAACCTATCTAAGCAATGATGGAGTTAACAGTGCCTATCCCGGCGGACTCACCCCTGTCAATACGGACGGTGTGGACGAAGTGGATTACCTAGACGATGACACGGATAACGATTTGGTACCGGACAACAACGAAGGGAATGACTTTAACTTCGACGGCATCCCGGACCAATCATTTACAGGCATCGATACCGATGGTGACGGACTGGACGATGGTTACGAGGGAAGTGACGTTAACGACGGTTTTGACGTAAACGATGAGATTGATGACCCTGCGAATGATTTACCGGATACGGACGGAACCGAGGACGTGAACTATCGCGATTTAGATGACGATGGGGATGGCATCGACACGCCCGACGAGGACCCCGACGGTGATGGCGACCCAACGAACGACGATACCGATGGCGATGGGACGCCCGATTTCCTAGATCCCGACTCTCCAGGAACGGACACGGACGGTGATGGGGTTCCGGATAGTTCCGATCTGGACGACGACAACGATGGGATTTTAGATACGGTCGAAGACCCCAACCTAGACGGTGACAACGACCCTTTGACAGATCCATTGGATACCGATGGTGACGGATATCCCAACCATTTGGATATCGACAGCGACAACGACGGCATCCCGGACAACGTAGAGGCCCAGACGACATCGGGTTACATTGCACCTAATGACGATGATGCCACTACGTACGCAAGCAACGACGGTGTGAACAGTGCATACCCTAATGGTATTACACCTGTGAACACGGATGGTACTGACGAGTTGGATTATTTGGACGATGATTCCGACAATGATCTGGTACCGGACAACAACGAAGGGAACGACTTTAACTTCGACGGCATCCCGGACCAGACCTTTACAGGCATAGATACCGACGGCGACGGATTGGACGATGGTTACGAGGGAAGTGACGTTAACGACGGTTTTGACGTAAACGATGAAATCGATGATCCTGCAAACGACCTACCGGATACGGATGGAACCGAGGACGTGAACTATCGCGATTTGGATGACGATGGGGATGGCATCGACACGCCCGACGAGGACCCCAACGGTGATGGGGACCCAACCAACGATGATACGGACAACGACGGGACTCCTGATTATTTAGATCCAACGACAGACATTGTTGACGTTGTGGACGACGAGTTCTCTATTCCTGAGGACACTACAACGGAAATAGACGTATTGGAGAATGATATGAATATCCCTTTGGATGGAGAACTTACTGTGACGCAACCAACCAATGGAACAGTGGAAATTAACGATGGCGGAACACCGAACGACATCACGGATGATGTTCTAATTTATACCCCTGAGGATGGCTTCAACGGAACGGACACTTTCGAGTATACCGTTTGTGATACCGAAGGAAACTGTGATACGGCCACAGTCACAATAACTGTTGGGACACCCCCAGTATTGGACGTAGTCGACGATGAGATTGCTACACCTCAGGATACGGCAACGGAAATAGATGTATTGGCAAACGACACGGGAATTCCCTCGGATGGGGAGTTGACCGTAACCGAACCAAGCAATGGAACCGTAGGAATTGACGATGGGGGAAGCCCGGACGATATCACGGATGATATACTAATCTACACCCCGGATGCCGGCTTCAACGGAACGGACAGTTTTGAGTACACAGTTTGTGATAACGAAGGAAACTGTGATACTGCAACAGTTATCATTATGGTGGGTACACCACAGATGTTGGATGTAGTCGATGACGAGGTTACTACACCGCAAGACACAGTAACGGATATTGATGTTTTGGCAAATGATGTGGGGATACCAGCAGATGGCGAACTTTCGGTAACCGAGACAACCAATGGAACCGTAGCCATAGACGATGGTGGTACCCCAGACGATATCACGGATTATATTCTAATCTACACCCCGGATGCCGGCTTCAACGGAACTGACACTTTCGAGTATACTGTTTGTGATAGCGAGGGCAATTGTGATACGGCTACCGTAACTATTATTGTAGGAACATCACCAACTTTGGATGTGGTTGACGATGAGGTATCTACGCAACAGGGTACGTCCATTGAAATTGATATTTTAAACAATGATTTGGGGATACCTATGGATGGAGAATTAACGGTAACTGACCCTTCAAATGGAACAGTTGAGATAAACGATGGCGGAACCCTGGACGATATTTCAGATGATACGGTAACCTATACTCCACGTGAAGGATTTAACGGAACGGATAGTTTTGAGTATACGGTTTGTGATACAGAAGGTATCTGTGATACGGCAACAGTAAGTGTTTTAGTAGAAAAAATTATTAACCTAAAGGTTGAGGTAAATCAATTGTTGACACCCAATGGCGATGGTAAAAATGATTTTCTATTTATCCGAGGTACGGATAATATAAGACAAAGTACCTTGAAAATTTTTAACAGATGGGGAGTTTCGGTTTACGAAGGGGAAAACTATAATAACCAAAATAATGTTTTTGATGGCCGTTCAAGGGGCCGATCTACCCTGAGCGTGGAAGATTATTTACCTTCAGGTGTATACTTTTACATATTTAACTACACTACCTTGGACGGGGAAAATGTTGTGGATAGTGAGTATATTTACATCAGCAGATAAAAGCATAACTATATGAATATCAGATACAGGATACTAACTTTTTTAGCTATTACTTTTATCTTTTTAGAGGAGGCAAGTTCGCAGCAAGATGCGCAGTACACCCAATATATGTATAATACGATGACCGTAAATCCTGGGTATGTGGGATCAAGGGGGCAATTAAGTATGGCAGGATTATACCGTTCTCAATGGATTGGATTGGAAGGTGCGCCAAGTACTTTTACCTTAAACTTACATTCCCCTATAAGAAATAGCAAATTGGGCTATGGGGTGTCTATTGTCAATGACGAAATTGGAGATGGAACTGTACAAGAGACTTATTTGGATGCAATGGTATCCTATACTATAGATGTTTCTAGAGAAGCAAAACTTTCATTTGGACTTAAAGCGGGTGGCAATATTCTGAGCCTAGATTTTAATAAACTAAGAAATTTTGATGCAGAACCTGTTAGTACGGATAATATCGAAAATAGGTTTTCACCAAATTTTGGATTGGGGATGTACTATCATACCAATAATTTCTATCTAGGTTTATCCGCTCCAAATCTTTTGCAGACGGAACACTTTGATAATTCCCAAACTGATGCAAATGCCTTGGAATTTTTATCGAAAGAAAGAATCAATTTTTATTTCATTACCGGTTATGTGTTTGACCTGAACGGAAATTTAAAATTCAAACCTGCACTATTGACCAAGGTGGTTGGAGGGGCTCCTTTACAGGTAGACCTGTCTGCCAATTTCATGTTCAATGACAAATTTACCTTTGGTGCGGCATACAGATGGGACGCTGCAGCAAGTGCATTGGTCGGTTTTCAAATATCCGAACAGTTTATGTTGGGATTGGCTTATGATAGGGAAACCACAGAACTTGGTGGAACCCAGTTCAATGATGGCTCTTTTGAAGTCTTTTTAAGGTTTGAGTTGGTCAGATCTTTTCAACGTTTGGTATCACCTCGATTCTTCTAAAATATGCACAAGTTCAAAAAAGTACATATCCTTTTTCTAATAATAACCACCCAATTGGTTATGGGAATTTCTTTTGCCCAGGAACGGTTTTTAAAAAAGGGAAATGAAAAGTACGAAGAGTATTCATTTAGTCCGGCCATCGATATTTATAAAAAGGTTTTGGATAAAGGTTATGTGTCGGCAGATTTGCTACGAAAACTGGGAAATTCTTACTACTATAATGCCGATTATAAGGAAGCAGGAGAAACCTTTGATAGACTGGTAAATGAGTTTCAATCGGAAGTAACCGCGGAAGATTATTTCAAATATGCACAAACACTAAAATCTTTGAAGGATTATGATAGGGCAAGTGAAATAATGGACAAGTTTTCCCAAATGACATCGAATGATGCCCGAGCCCAACAATATAAAAGTGCAGAAGATTATCTGGCAGACATCAAAAGGAATTCTGGCAGATATGAAATAAAAAACTTTCCATATAATTCGGCATATTCAGATTTTGCTCCGTCTTTTTATGAACAGGGACTTATTTTTTCTTCCGATAGGGACACAGGGAACTTTGCCAGAAATAGGCATACTTGGAACGGGAAGGATTTTTTGGATTTATATAAAGTAAATGCCGATAGCGCATCCCTGAACAAGGTCATCAAGTTGGACGACTATGTAAATACACGTCTACATGAATCTACCTCCATAACAACCAAGGATGGCCAAACCCTATATTTTACAAGGAATAACATTATTGAGGGTAAATATAAAAAAGATGAGCAAGGCATCATTAGACTGAAGATATTTAGGGCACAAATGATGGAAGATGGTACTTGGGGAGAGGTAGAGGAACTTCCCTTCAATAGTGATTCATATTCGGTGGCGCACCCTGCCTTGAGTCCAGATGAGAAGACCTTGTATTTTGCTTCTGACATGCCCGGAACTATGGGGGCTTCAGACATTTTTATGGTAGAAATTAACAAGGACCGCACTTTTGGTCCCCCCGTCAATCTGGGAAGTAATATCAACACGGAAGCACGTGAAACATTTCCTTTTGTAACGCAAGAAGAAATTCTATATTTTTCATCGGATGGTCATCCAGGCCTAGGTGGTTTGGACATCTTTGGAACAAAGATAAAACGTAAGGATTTCAGTGGAAATATCATGAACGTGGGCGAACCCGTGAATAGCGTTAAGGACGATTTTACTTTTATTTTTAACGAGGAGAGTAGAGTGGGCTATTTTGCGTCCAATAGGGAGACTGGAATGGGATATGATGACATCTATGCCTTTGTTGAAAATGAACCCTTGGTTTTTGATTGTATTCAACAAGTAACGGGAACGGTGAGGGATAAGATTTCCAATCAAGTATTGGTTGGTGCCACGATCAAAGTAATCAATGAGGACAATGAAGAGCTCTTATCGACTATTACCGATTCTAAGGGAACCTATAGTTTGGTTTTGGATTGCAATCAAGGGAATTTTGTAAGAGCCTTAATGGAAGGATATACGCCTCATGAAGAGTATATTGGAGTATCTGATGGAAAACCAAAAATTATAGACTTTTACTTGGAAAGGGATAGGATAACGGCTGGTTATGGGGATGATCTGGCAAAATTGTTGCAATTGAGCACCATTTATTTTGATTTTGATAAATACAATATCAGAAAGGACTCAGAAGTCGAAATCGAAAAGGTAATTGCTGCTATGGAAAAATATCCCAGCCTAAAAATAAAGGTCAATTCCCATACGGATAGTAGAGGACCTGCTGCCTATAATTTATGGTTATCCCAAAAAAGGGCGGAGTCCACGGTGAATTATATGATTAAGAAAGGAATATCCCAAGAGCGTCTGTTAAGTGAAGGTTTTGGGGAAACAAAACTGTTGAATGAATGTGCTGATGGAGTACCATGTACTGCTGCCAAACACGATGTCAACAGAAGATCGGAATTTATCATCTTTGAATAATTAATGACAAAAGTTTCAAAATGAAAAGACAGCTAAATGGGCTGTCTTTTCTTATTATGGGTGACTTCATGTAAAACTCAATAACGTTTTTTAAGGGCTACACTTCATCGATTAACCCTTTCACAACAATTGTTTATTGATACTTTCCCCAAGTGTTAACTTCGTTTATTAATCTGGTTGAATTAAAATGAAGTTCTTTCGATTGTTCATAATTCTTGTCTTGACCTTGGCTTGTCAAATCACTATTGGGCAGGACACCTATAGAGACAATTTCAATTCTGTTTCCTATTCTAATAATGACGGTAACCAGAATTTTAGTACCAATTGGATTGAAATTGGCGACACGGATTTGGGGCCTAGTAGTCAATACATTCAAATTAGTAGTAACCGTTTGGAGTTCTACTATATTTGGGGGGAGAACATAATCAGGTCTGCGGATCTCTCCGGTGCTTCTTCGGCAACTTTAAGTTTTGATTGGCAAGCCATAAGTTTAGGGGGTAGTCGCCAATTGGCGGTCCAAATTTCCAATAATGGGGGTGGAAGCTATACAACTATTGGTACTATTTCCGGTAATAATAATTCTGGGAGTTTTAATCAGGATATTACAGCGTATATATCGGCCAATACTACAGTTAGATTCTTAAAATCGAATAGTAATTGGCGGAATGACGACTATGCGTTTATTGATAATTTTCAAATTTCCACTACTACCTTAGCGCCAAGACCGATTATGGAGGTAGATGATATTACCGTTGATGAAGATGCAGGTACGCTAACATTTACAGTGACCCATACAGGCAATGATGCTTCGGGGCCATTTAATGTCACCTATCAAACTAGTAACGTTACCGCTTCGGCTGGGTCTGATTATAATTCAAATTCTGGAACGCTCAATTTTAATGGGAATTCAGGCAGAACTCGAACTGTAACCATTACAATTACTGACGATACATTAGTAGAAAATGCAGAAACGTTTACTTTGAACATTATATCCGTATCAGACCCAGATGTTGACATAACCGATGTAGGTATAGGAACCATAAACGATGATGATTCCATAACCATGACAAACGGTACCACGGTAAATGAATGTGGAAAGGTTTTTTTAGATCCTGGAGGATTATCGGATTATGGTAATAATCAGAATATGGTCTATACCATATGTCCTGATGTTGCAGATACATACATTAGTATTGATTTTACTTCTTTCGATGTAAGATCAGGCGATATTCTTTACATATATGAAGGAACCAATACATCGGGTACACTTATTGGTCAATACGATAATAACAATATTCCATCAACAGTTAATTCTAATCATACCTCTGGATGTTTAACTTTTAGGTTTACTTCTAATAATAATACCACTGGAGCTGGATGGGAAGCACCCATCAGCTGTATTCCTGATGGTCCGGAAATTATAATCGATGATATAACTTTTGATGAGGATATCGGAAACGCAATATTTACCGTGAGGTCTACCAGAGCTCCCCACGGTAGAAATATTTTTCTTTTTGGTTTTGTAGAAACACCTTTTACAGTAGATTTTCAAACGGTCGACGGAAGTGCCTTGGCAGGTAGCGACTACACAGCTACCTCTGGAACGTTGACTTTTAATGGAGAAGTGGGCAATGTTCAAACCATATCGATCCCAATCGTCAATGATGGTATACCAGAAATTTCAGAAAGCTTTTCAATAGAGTTCACGGGCGCTAATGCACCGGACGTTCCGGTTAATTATTCGGATACAGGCACTGGGACTATAAACTCTCAAATTTTAGCAAATGACCCATTGACGCTTTTTCAAGAGTTTGATGGTTATTATGATTATTCAACCACGGGTGGATCACTCAGAACAATGCAAAATGGTCAGCCTGGTGAGGCATGTTTAATTACCACAAGTTCCTCCAATCAGTTGATTTCCCCTATTCCTGCAACAGCAACTATAGAAAAGGCTTATTTATATTGGGCACACTCTAGCGGAGTAATGGACCAACAAGTGACTTTTGAGGGACAAACTGTTAATGCAGGTTATATATATCAAACGACGCTGACTACAAGAAACTTTTATGGATATGTAAGTGATGTAACCAGTATAGTTCAAGGGGTACCCAATCCATCTACCAATGTATTTGACTTTTCGGATTTGACGATAGACAATTCATCTACTTATTGTAGTTCCGAAACGGTTTTAGGCGGTTGGACCTTAATGGTATTCTATGAGGACAAATCTTTACCGGCAGTAAATATCAACTTGTATCAAGGTTTTGATGGTTTTAGCAATGCAGGTACTTCTTTTACCCTAGATTCTTTTTATGCGATAGCAGGTTCGGGAGCCAAAGCAACCTTTTTGTCTTGGGAAGGTGACGCTACCTTAGATGGTTCGCATCCAAGTTCAACGAATCCCGAGGAATTATCTATAACCAATCAGGCGAATACGACTTTTGTACTTTCTGGTGATGGGGGTCAACCGGGAAACAATGCATACAACTCAACAATTTATGATAATACGGTGGGGCCAGTCTTCAACTCTTCGACATCCTATGGGGTAGATCTGGATACTTATGACATTTCCTCCTATATTTCACCAGGGGATAGTCAGGTAACTGCGAATGTAGATGCTGGTCAGGATTTCGTGATATCGGCAGCGGTGGTACTCAAAGTGCCAACCAACCTTATAGCAGGAACGGTTTTCGAGGATATTAACTACCCGGGAGGTCAAGGGCGTGACCATCTTACTTCCTCTGGTATAGGTATTCAAGGTTCAATAGTAGAATTGTTCGATTCCTCTGGTAATTTTGTCCAGAGAAAAACTACTGATGTCAATGGTAACTATTCCTTTGGAGGTATGGCTGATGGGGATTACAGCATTAAAGTGGTTAATGGTACGGTAAGATCAACACGAGGTGGAGGAAATAACTGTTCATCTTGTTATCCTGTACAGACTTTTAGAGTATTCGGATCTGCTGGGGCATTAACGGACGTTGTTAATGAAGTAGGAGGAAAAGCTCCAGCGGCCAACCAAGATGTTGCCTTAGGTGTTTTGGTCGGGGCCCAAAGTGTTTCAGATGTTTCGGTGGCTGGAAATGGTGTAGCCGGAATAGACTTTGGGTTTAATTTCAATACTATTGTTAATACAAATGAAGATGGACAAGGATCTTTAGAGCAATTTATAATCAACTCTAATAATCTAAATGAAGCGGGCTTAGATGTAGAGCCCAATGTATTGTTTGATCCTAATGCGGGAGAGGATATATCTATCTTTATGATTCCTCCTAGTGGAGACACTCTTGGAAGATCTCCAGATGCCAATTACTCGGGAGGCTTTTTTGATATAAATATTTCCAATGGAAATCCAATGACTACAATTACTGATAATAATACAGTAATTGATGGTAGAACACAAACAGCATACTCAGGGGATTCCAATAGTGGAAATATTGGTTCGGGAGGTATTAATGTGGGTGTATCGGCAATTACCTTACCAAATTATTCACTACCAGAGGTACAGGTCCATAGGGATAATGGCGATGTATTCAAATCTTCAGGAAGTAATGTCACCATAAGAAATTTGGCAATTTTCGCCAATAACAATACCGGTGTTCGTATTGACGGAGGTAGTATTGATATTCAAAATAATCTATTGGGTTTAAATGCTTCCGGTATAAATGCGGGAAATATTGACATAGCTATTGAGAATCTAGCAGGAAGCATGTTGGTGGATTCCAATTATATAGCTACCAACACGGATAGCGGAATAGTAATTAGCGGCGGGTCGTCCAGCATTGTTCAGAATAATCATATTACATCTAATGGAGATGCGGCCTGTGATGACAACATACTCATAAGCGGAGGAAGTGGTATTGTAATTCAACAAAACCTAATTGAGAATGCGGCCTCCCTAGGAATCGATGCGGCCTCATCCTCGGGCGATCTTATTATTTTGGAAAATACGATAACGGGATCAGGTCAGGATGGAGGCAATTGTGGAGGTGGTCCAGAGGATATGGGTATAGACTTGGCTGGTAGCAACTCTCAAATATCCAATAATGTTATCCACAGCAATGGAGGTGCGGGAATCGCCTTAATTGGGTCCGGGAACGGTAATTTAATAAGTCAGAACTCATTTTATGCAAATGGTACCAACGCACCTGCTTTGGGCATTGATATTTCGAGCGATGGAGTGACCATAAACGACTTAAACGATACCGATGGTGGACCTAACGGCAGCCTCAATTTCCCTATCATATCAGGTGTATATGGAAGTGCTACTTCATTAACAGTGGAAGGTTGGTCACGACCTGGAGCGACCCTGGAATTTTTTATGACCGATATTAACGAAGGTACTGCCAGTGCCGGGGATAATCAATTGGGTCTTTTAAGGGACTATGGGGAAGGTCAGGTGTATATTTCAACCTTGGTCGAAGGCAGCGGGTTGGATCTGGATTCAAAAATATTACCATATACTGATACTGATGGAAATACGGATAATACCAACAAATTTAAGTTTACCTTTCCCTTACCCCCAGGAGTAACCATTGGGGAATATATTACGGCTACCGCAACAATTGGAAATAGCACTTCAGAATTTTCACCTCAGAGTGAAATCAGGGCAAACACCTTGATTACGAATAAGAGGATTACCTACCGGATAAAGAAGAACTGATCTTCCCAATAAATGATGTTAAAATCTAGTTTTTAGACTACAAGCACACCTTTGAAAGCTACTGTAAATAGTGGGTTAATCGATAAAGTGTCTCTGATTTTTTGAAATATTTTAAAGGTGGTAACCTCATTTTTTAGGACGTAGACCGTGCGAAATTCCACTTACACAACAATTATTTCTCTAGCCTAGGTGTAAGGCTAATTTTGTAAAGAATTAACATGCCGTGGTGTATCTACGCATGAAACCGAGTACCGACCAACTATGAATATGAACAACAATATTAACAGGGTCAATCATAAAATGACAAAGTATTTAAGTAAACATAAAGCGATGGATAAAAGAATTTTATGGATATTTTTATTACTATCCGGAATCACGTTCGCACAAACGACAGTAACACTTGAAGATCAGTGTAACTGCGAGGTATTACAGGGTACGGCAGTCACCACTGCGGGATCCGTAACTCCCAGTGGTGCCGATTTGGGAGATTTGTACGTGAATACCAATACGGGTACCATCTTTTTTTGGGACGGTAATTCCTGGGAATTGACCTCAAGTGATAATAATACTACAAATGCTAGTTTTACAGAGAACGGTACGGACCTGATATTGACCGATTCTGACGGTAATACGGTCACGATAGCCCTTGCGGACATTGCCGCGTCAATAGACACCAATACCACCAATAATGCCTTTTTGGTGATGGGAACGGATTTGGTTATGGTAGATTCTGATGGTAATATGGTAGGTATTCCCTTAGCTCAAATCGCGGCATTGACGGACACGAACAC